>CAZPMW010000024.1:0-22979 GCA_964587805.1 uncultured Elusimicrobiaceae bacterium | reverse complement strand
AGCAGCTTGAGGAGGGAAATACCGGCAACAACGGCAAGAAACCGGGCGTCCCATATCAGCCTGCAGCTGTTACGGCCGGAGAGATCTCTACTATCACAGTCTACGCCACCGACAGTTCCTATAACGTGGATACCACAACTTCCGGCTGGGTACAGATTTCCTTTACTGACGCCGGCAGCCCTTATTCAGATCCGTACGCTAGCGCGATTTCCACGGCCCTTTACCTGACTAACGGCACGACTTCGTTTAATGTTATCTTCCGGACCGGAGAGAATAAGCTGAGCCGCGTGGTGGCGTTCAGCACGACCAACGCGCTGAATAATTTCTTCAGGCAGACTCAGAGCATTCCGGTTGTCGCAGCCGGCGTTCAGAAGCTGCAGATTCTTGTAGCTGACGAATATCCCGTTCCCGGTATGCCCCCTTACGATTCCGGCGAGACCGCCGGCGGAAAGGGGGGAAGCCCTGCCGCGCGCAGCACCGAACAGATCTCTACCGTCACGGTGCGGTTCGTGGACGAGTTCTGGAATATTGTCCCGGGGATGAACGGCCAGATATCGCTGCGTTCCACCGATCCGCAGGACGACGCAGTGAATCCGGATCCGAAATTGATAGATATCGTGAACGGCTCTACGGTTACCTATTGGCGCTTCAAACAGGCCAACTCCGCGCCGGGCTGGAAGCTCTGGGCGGAATACGGCGGGCTGCAGACCTCAACAGCTACGCCTGTCGCCATAACCCCCGGCCGCTTCGTCAGTCTGCAGGTCCTGCTGCCGGGAGAAGTCGCCGATCCGGGAGGTCCCTCCGGCAAGACCGCGGCGTCGCCCTCCGACTGGGTAGCCGGCATTTCCTCCATGGTCACGGTCAACGCAGTGGACGCGTCCTTCAATATCGTCTCCACTAACGCCTGGGTCACGGTGTCGCATAACGACCCGTATGGCGTTCCGGCCACGCGCACCATACAATTGCAGTCCGGCACCACTACATTCGCCTATGTGTTGAAACACGCCACCTATACCGCCCTTGGCGGCGGCGCCAGATTCACCGCTGTGAAGGTTCCCAGCGGAGGTATTCCGATACAAAATTCGGAATACTTCACCGTGCGGTCCTCCGCGGCGGTCAAACTGCAGGTGCTTGTTCCCGGAGAGAAGGCCGACT
Organism: uncultured Elusimicrobiaceae bacterium; assembly: GCA_964587805.1. Lineage (GTDB taxonomy): Bacteria > Elusimicrobiota > Elusimicrobia > Elusimicrobiales > UBA9959 > YA12-FULL-51-18. The sequence continues at coordinate 21,824 of CAZPMW010000024.1, read as the reverse complement.
CCGGCAGCGCGTACGGGAAACTCGGCGGCTGCCCCGCCAACTGCCCAAGTTCATGGACGGCCGGCGTTTCCACCAGGGTAACTGTCTGCGCCGTCGATCCGTACTTTAACATCGTTTCCGGCGAGCAGACACAGGTCTATCTGCTGACCGGCGATAATTATGATATCCATCCGTCCACTCTGCAGCTGGTTTCCGGCACCACATATTTCTGGACTTCCATGGTGTCGGAATCCACATGGACGGTAAGCGCGTTTAGCACTACCTCCTATCTGGCTTCAGCTTCCACCTCCGTTTATGTGGGCGCTGCCGCCCCGGACAGATACCTTATCCTGCTGCCCGGAGAATCCCTGGAGCAGGGAAAATGTAACATCAGCGGGCTGTGCAAACAGCCTATGACGGGCCGCGCCGGTACTAACGGTCAGCCAGACTTCAGCAGCGACCCGGGGATACAGATCTCCACGGCCGCCGGTACCAGTTTAGACGCCAGGGTCTACCCTGTAGACAGGTTCTATAACTGGGTGCGTAGCGCGGCCGGAAGTATTTTGCTGACCGCTCCCATCGAGCCTTACGGCTTCGCCGGAAGCGTGCTGCCCGGCAATCCGCAGTCCATGACCCAGGGGGTCCCGACAACGTTCACGCTCGCCCTTAAGACAGCCGCCACAGGTCATTATCTTACGGCGTCCGGCGGTTCGTATACGCCGGACAACTCCTCCACGTTCACCGTCACCGCGAGCGTGCCGGAGAGCCTGCTGGTCGTGCTGCCCTCTGAGACGCGCCTGGACGGCAAGGACGCTGATTTCGCGCCCGAGGGACGGCAGGGCGGCGTCTGGGTGTCTACCGCCACTAATTCTCCCTGCTCTGACACCGCTTCCGTCTACGCGGTGGACAGATATTTCAATCTGACGCCGACCCTGCCTGACACGACCGTCAGGCTGGAGACCAGCGATCTCTATTCAACGGCTCCCTATATAACGGCGAACGGCAACAGCGATCACACTTTCGTGCTGCATAACGGCTCAGCCGCCGTTACAAACGTCTGCTCCGTTACCGCGCGCAATACGGATGACTCTCTGGTGACCAATGCATGGCTCAGGGCCACCTATGTGAGCGGGCCGGTCTTCCTGAACCAGCATATTTCCTCGCCTTTCACCGTCAAGCCCGGCTTCCCCGCCAACCTGCAGCTCCTGGCGCCGGGAGAGCGCCCTGTTCCCGGCAGCGCTATCGGCAGGACTACCGTGGTTTCAACGCAGCTCGCGAGCGTTCCGTTCTCACTGGACGCAAGGATAACGGATCTGTTCTGGAACCTGGTGGAAGATCCCGGCGGAAACCACACTATACGCATAAGGACCACCGACCCCAACGCGGTAGAGCCGGCCCCTGCGACTATCTCGGCCGCCTCCACCACGCTCTCGGTAACTCTCACAAGGGCGGTGACGGCGCAGGTGCGCATTTATGACGAAACGCTGCCGCCCACGAATCTGAACGATTCAGACGGCCCGAATGATATTTACGGCGATTTCGACGACCTGCCGCTCTCTCAGACCGGGCCTATCCCGGTGACGGCCGGGCCTGCTGAGCGCATAATACTTCTCCATTCCGGTCAGTCTCTGAACGAGGGCGCCACCTCTTACGCTACCGCGCTTATTGGCGGACCCGCTGACCGCTACTCAGGTACGGTATTCAACGTCAGGGTGTACCTGACGGACAGGTACTTCAACATCAAGAAGGACCCGGTGTTCAACGGCAGAAGAGTGGATGTGACGGCTCCTTCGGATACATACGGCGCCAGCCCCGGCTTTACCGGCTTTATAGACAGCGCTTACGGCTACGCCGAGTTCACCGGCGCCAACGGAGTGGAATTAAGAAAAGCCGCGACCGGCCAATGGCTGAGAGCAGCTACTGCGCCCGGCGGCTCCCTGGCATCCGGCCAGAACACTTATCCGCCCACGAGCCCGCCAGGAGTGCCGGCTTCTACTTTCACGATCCTGGCCGGCTCGGCCAAGGGCATACAGATACTTATGCCGTGGGAATCGCCTGACCCCGGCGTCGGGAAATATGACCCGGTTAACGACCCCGTGGTTACCGGGGGCAAGATCATCGGTACCACCGTGACCTTTACGGCTGGCATCCCTTTCACGGTTCGCACGCGCATCGTGGACAAGTATTTTAACACCGTGCCTCTGTCGGCGGCCGGACCAGAGGTCGCTCTGTGGCTGAATAGGCCCGCCTGGGTGGAGGAGAGCCCGGACAGGTTCAACACTTTTATCGCCACACAGCCCTTCCAGGCTGACGGGACAAGGCCCTTCAATGTGACCCTCAGGACGAGGGCCACCGACTTCGTGCTCAGAGCCGTTGACTCCACCGATTCCTTCCCGCCGAACGGTCCCGATGTGTTCCATTACGGGAATACCACTTCGCAATCCGGATTCACGGTGGAATCCACTTCGCCGGTCAGGCTGTTCGTGCTGCTGCCGGGCGAAACCGAGGCAGAAGGCAAGCCGGCCGGCTTCGATTACCTGGGCAATGCCTCGATCCAGCCGGCCGGCAAAAGAGGCGTACCCGGCGTGTTCACTATAGGCGCCTCCACCGCAGTGACTGTCTCAATGGTGGACGCCTATTACAACCGCGTAAGGGGTCTGAACCAGCCCACCGTGAAGCTGTTCACTCCCCAGGACGAGATAGACGTCACCGAGAGGGACACGTCGGAGACGCTGGGCACGCCCGTCACCCTTAAGACCACCGGCTGGGATACCGGCTTGGAATATATCCTCATAACACCGATGAGGGCCTCTCTGAATTATTTCGTGGGCGCCGCCACCGTGCCGGCTTCCGCCGTTTCCGTTTCCTCAGGCAACACCGGCATCCCGGCTTCAGGGCAATGGCGCGTGGACCCCGGCGTGATCCATCATCTGGAATTTGACGACGTAAGCGCCACCACCGGGACAGTCGGCGGCCCGCTCGCCCCGTGGACGGCAACGACCCAGGCCGGCCTGGTGTTCAGCGCGCGCGTCACAGCGCACGACCAGTACCATAACGTACTGTCGACCGGGGTTAACACCTATCTGGGCTCCATAACTCTTGAGGCGCCGGAAACTCCCGGCGACCCGCGCACAGCCAACCAGAATCCGGCCCCGTGGCCTTTGGGGCAGACCGCCACCTTCCAGGCCTCGGACAAAGGTTCCAAGCTGCTCTCCGGCTATTTCAGGCTGAGGCAGGCTTCTACCGCCGCGTATCCGTTCCGCACTATACAGGTTATGCAGACCGGGGAGGCAGATCCGGCGTCAGGCATCTCAACGGAGCGCAGTCTTCCCTCCGTTTTCTCCGTGGCTCCAAACATAACGGTGACCCCCGGCGCTATAGCGGCGGTGAGCGTGGAGGTTATGCCGGAGGGCACGGCCCTCTTTGAGGGCGGCGCCAGGGTGCACAGATATACCCCGGACGAGGACGATGTGGAGGTCAGGGCCGGGAATAACGCGACTCCGCCTGCGAGCTGGGGAAGGGCGAGGCTTCTGGGCCGTACCGTGGACTCTTTTGACAACACTTCTAACATCCCGGGGACCAGGGTTTACGCGCAAGTGGTGGAAGTCAGCCCGGCCGCGACCCCGGGCGATCTGAGGCTCGGAGCCTCCCTTGATAATGTCGGGCTCTCGACCGAGGTTTATACTGACTCCGACGGTTATGTTGGGGTTTCCACGCCAATCTGGTATTTTGTCCATAAGACCACCGGGACGCAGGCGCGCGTCTGGATAGGCACAGTGCCGACCCCCGGAGGCGCATACGAGAATATGGTTCAGAACGTAACACCTAAGCTTACCACCCTTGGCGGCGATCCCAAAAAGCTGGTGTATATATCCGTGCCGGCCGGAAACAGGACGAACGCCGGAATGCCCGCGCTTTACACAGTTCAGCAACAGGACGATTTCAATCTGCCGGTTGTAGGTATACCTCTGAACCTGACCCTGAGCATACCTGTAGCGGAAAAGAACGTGCATCTGCTGTCCGGCTCCACCCAGCCATTTTCCGGCAATCCGATCCGCCCGCCGTGGACTTTCGGGTTCAGGGACGGTATAGAAGGAGATGGCTCACAGTTCAGGACCGGGGTGAGCATCCCTGACGGCTGCGTGCTGGCGGGCTGCTCTAATCCCGGAGCCAGCAGCGTGGATTTCTACTATATAGACCATATGTCCTCGCTCCCGCTCCGTTACGGGCGGACCGGTACCTGGAGCGTTACAGCCAGCAGAGCCGGCCTGACCAGCGCCGTGCACGCTCTGAGGGTGGATCAGGGTAAGACCGGGCGTCTGAGCTTCGTCCGCTACGCCAGCGAAAATCCGAACGAAAGCGCAAAGAGCACCTTCACGGCGGGGTCCCCGCTGACTCCGCTCGGAATGCAGAATGTCATGGAGGTTCAGCTCCGCGACGATTACGGCAACCCGACTCCGTCTACCATGACTGCCGTAGTGGTTCTCTCTTCTTCAAGAACCGCCGGCAACTACCTGCCGCTGGACTCCTATGGCTTCTCTCTTTCGACTAACATGGCCTCCGACGATCCGCCCAGATTCGCTAACCCGATCAGCACTCTGACCGTGGAGATAGGCCAGTATTTCGCGACTTTCACCTACCTGGACACGCACGCCTCCTATGATTACGGCGCCTCCTCAGCCGTTAAACCGGCTTTGATAGCCGAGGTACCGGACTCCAACCCCGTTTGGAGTAAGGCCGAACAGCCCATGCTGATAGTAGCCAAGCCGCTGCAGGGCGACGGCAGACTCGGTATCTTTAAACCGGCCGGAAATCTGGTCGCCGGAGTTCTGTCCTCCACTTTCTCTATACAGGTGCAGGATAGATTCGGCAACGCCATGCCCCAGCCCCTTGGAGAGGACCGGTATTTCAATATTGCGTCAGCTTCCACGGGCACAGTCGCTTTTGCATCCCCTCTGCCCGGCTCCGCTCCAGCCGGCAATCCGGCCGTTTCCGGAGCCAGACTGCCGGCGGGGCAGCATACGGTCGAGCTTTTTGTAACGGACACGCTGGCTGGAACGTTCGACCTGACCGTTTCGCCACAGGGACCGGACATGAACCCGGCTGTCATATCCTACACAGTCGGCCCGAATGAGCCAGACCGACTGGTTTTCATCACTCCGGAACGGAAGCTGGTGGCCGGAACTACCTTGCAGTATCAGGTGATAGGCATGCCTCACGGTGATCCCAACGATGATGCGCGCGCCGAAGTGCCGACGCCTGTTATACTGGAACTGAGGGACGCTTACGGCAATAGCACCTCTTCCACGACCCGCACCGATCTTAATCTGTGCCATCTAAACTCGCCGAATCTGCATATCAACGATGTCCCCACACTCCCGCTGGTTTCCTGGAAATCGCTGGGCCTGGGCTGTGAAACAAACCTGACAGTCCCCATGAACCAGAAACAGCTCATGTTCTATCTTTGGGATACGCGCGCCGGCACCTCTACGATACGCGTGGACGATCCGAGAATAGGGGCCAGGTCGCTGAACGTCGGCTATCCGGCCCAGCAGGATGTCTATATCACACCGAACAGGGCCGTTTATTTCACGCTCCACCACGAGCACAAGACTCCGACCACGGCCCTGAGCGTGACGGTAAGGGATTTTGTGGCAGTAAAGGCCAGGGACGCTTACGGCAATGTGGCCTCCGGCGACCAGACGGCTGATAAGACGAACGGGAACTATTACACCGGAACCATTGGGCTATCGGTCAACTCTTCTTCAGCCACGATAGAGAACAGGGACTCCAATGCGCCGAACATACTGGGCGCCACCTATTATACTTTCGTCACCGGCAATGCCGGCGTTTACGAGGGCAATATGGCGATCAGGTCCCAGTATATGACCGATAACCTGAGGGTGAATGTAACAGATTACGCGACCGCCGCTCTGCTGGATACGGACCACAGTAAGATCTACGGCTTGACCGGCGGGAACGCCGCGCGCCTCTGGTCGGTGAGCAGCGTGGAGTCGGACCCGGATATTATGGTGGGCGGCGTGGTCATCGTCCCCACAGATCTCGCCCCGGAGGTCGGCAATACGGTAAAGCTGGACGCGCTCAGCGGCACGGATTATTCCAGCTACGAGCAGCTGCTGCAGGGCGCGGGAGTAGTCAGCCCGAAATTCCCGATGCTGATGATGCGGCTGGCCGCGCAGGTGCGGCCGGAGGGCTCCGGCCTCCAGGCCAGGCTGAAGGACTTTAATATTTTCAGGTCCACCAATACCACGCTGGACCCCAGAGATATCGACAGCATCGGCGTCTATGTGGACCGGGATGACACAGGGCTCGGCATCTTCTGCGCCCCGGACTCCGGCTTTACTTCGCCCCTGTGCAACGCGCCGGATAAAGCGGATATACTGGTGGCATCCGCCACCTACAGCGATTACGAGCCCGCGCTGGGCACGGTGTACGGCATAAACGTGGGCGGCTGGAAATTCCGCGATCTGGATGCCAGGATGCCTACTGAGACACTTCTCTCCAATAACAGCCGCAATTACTATCTGACGGTCAGGATCTCGTCCTCCGCCGAGCTTGCCACCGATAAGCTGTTCGGGCTGCTGATGCCGCTTAATAACGACAATATCGTGGTATCAAGCGTCACGATCTACAGCCCCAAGGTAGCCATAAATAATTTCCCCATGTATACGGCGGACAGCGTGGTGACCAAGGTAAAGGCCAATATCTATACGCTCTCAGATCCGGCGGAGAACGATATTACGCCCAGGTTCTGGATAGAAGGGGTTCAGTACTCCACCGCGGTCCAGAGCGAGGCCAATGTCGGAATGCTTAAGCTGCAGCTGTGGACCAACGAATTCTCAGGAGTGCTGAACTATATAAAGGTGACCAGGCTCGGCACCGGAGAGGATTCGGCCATCAAATCGGTACGGCTCTATCTTGACACGAACGCCCAGGGACAGCCGGGAGCCGCTTGTCCCGTGTTGGTTTCTACCATGGGCAACGGCCGGTTCGACCCCGGCCAGGATACGCAGGTGAGCAGCCAGACCGTGTTCGGAGGTGAAAGCTGGACCCTCCTGAACGTGCTGCAGCCGACCAGCTGCGGCCGCGTGGACGTTTCTACGCGCACCTATTTCGTAGTCTATGAGTTCACTAATTCCGCGACTGTTGACAAGTCGCACGCGGCGGCCGTACGGTCCGGCGACATCGAGGTGTCCGTGGGCAGGAAGCCTTCGTTCCCCAGCATACAATCTTCGTACGTGACTGTAGTCCCCACTTACGATACGGCCCATATAACGGACCGCAAGTCGCTTACCTCTCTGGCCGTTCAGGGCTCCACCGGAGTGATAGTGGCGCGGATGAACCTGTCAGCTTTGCAGCGCAGCGTGGTGCTGACCGGCATGAAGCTGGACCGCTGGAGCCCGTCAGGCGGAGTGGCCGCCAATTATCAGCCCAACAGGTCGGGGGACGTAAAGAATATCCGGATGTACAGAAACTATGACATCGGGGCGACACAAGATCTGCTTGAGTCCGCCACCGACCAGCTTGTGACCCCGGAAGGGATGGTGCAGACCTTCCCCGCCTCCGTTGTAAGCGGGGCCGGCCTGTCGGCCGACTGCTCGGATAATTCAGCGCTTGATATTCTGAGCATCGCTTCGTTCAAAGCCGACGAAGCCGACGAGCCCTTCCTGCCGCCGCTGGCCCCCGGCAGACTGGTGGCGGGGGATGATCAGGTTGACGAAACCAAGAAAGAGGTTATCTACTTCTCCGGAGTCAGCGGCAGCCAGTTCACGGGGCTTACCCGCTGCGCCGAGGGCACAACTGCGCAGGCCCTTATTCCCGGCACCGTGATAAGCGGCCAGGCGCGCATACGGGTAAGGGGCACCCCGGCTGAGATTCTGGCCGGCGGCCTCAGCGGGACCGAACTGACGGTGGCCGACAAGTCTTTCCTGGTGGTTTACGACCTTGCCGAGCTGGCTACGGTGGACCAGCCAACCGCCGGCGCCAATCTCGGCTTCGGGATGCGGACCACGGACTATTTCAAAGTGGAAGCCCCGGACGTCTTCAGCTCCGAGAATATTCCGGACACAAGCAACGGATACATCACCTCCGTCAGGGAATACCCCGACCTCGTGACGGTAACGCCGGTTGATATCAACAGCGCCATTAAGCTGCAGCAGGGAGCCACCAATCAGGCCATAATGTCGTTCACGATGAATACGGATCAATCCGACGCGCTCTGGCGGAGGATAGTGGTATACGCCACAGGCACGGCCGTCGCGGACATAGGCGGGCCCACGGACGAGGTGGACGCGATCAGCCTGTGGAGGGATGTCAACAGCAATTACCGGCTTGATATCGGAACGGATGTGTTCGTGACTTCCTCCGCGTTCAATGCCGGCGGCAGCGGCCTGCTCGCCGCCAAGCTTGAATTCGGCGGGCTTACTCCCGGGAACACCGTGCAGCGCATAGTGTACGCGCCCCCTGCTTCCCCGGCGGCGAGATATATGCTGGCCCTGGACATCAATAAGACGGCGTTCCCGACCGACCCCTCCACAGGTGAGCCCAGGACGCTCGGTCTGATAATAAACGCGGAAGGCTTCCCAAGCGGCCCCGCGGCAGGGGATTCAGCGCTCACCAAGGCTATCTCGTGGCCGAACCGGATTTCCACTACCACATCATCGCTGCCGTTTATGACGGTCCTGCACAGGATAACCCCCAAGCCCCAGGTTCTGACTGTCAGCGCGCAACCGGTGTTCTCCGACAACGCCGGCAATATGTATCCGGCGCCTGTGCTCACCTGGCCCGTAACCACTACGAATAACGATACCATGTGGCCAGTCTCGTCTACGCTCGGCCTGCCGTCTTCGGGCTACGCCATTATAGACAACGAGATCATCAGCTATAGCTCGCTGACTCCCGGCGGGCTTATGGATATAACAAGAGGCCAGCTTGGCAGCGTGCCGATCGTCCACTCTCTCGGCGCAGTAGTGGGCACGCAGATCATGCAGGGCCAGAAACACCGCGGCGCCTTCATCATGATGCTTTCGGCCTCCGACTTTGAAATAGAGGTCAACCGGATAAAGCTGCGGCGCACCAGAGTGGACCCGCTGAACGGGAGCGATGCCGACGTGGCCAGGGTAAGGATCTTCCGCGACAATGGTAACGGGGTGCTCTACCTGGACTCCAGCGGAGAGCCGGTGGAGGACCTGGAGGTGAGCTCGGGGGTGTTCGGCGGAGCGCTTGCAGATCTCAGCCTGAAAGAAGAAGGGCGCCCGTATGCTCTCATACGTAGCCTGCAGTCCCCGGTCACCTTCTTTGTCACTGTGGATATAGATCCGACGGCTTCTTTCTCCCATCCTGGCGTGATCAATCTTAATGAAACGCTGGGCGTGGAGGTGGAGGGGCAAAGTCCGTTCTCCATCGTCACCGGTCCGGAGGGAGTGGGCCATACAGTCGCCATCTCCACCCCGGTGGCCAGCCCGTACTTCCTGATAATTCCGACCACAGACACTCTGGGCGTGTCCTGGGCGAACGGCGGAGCCACCGGAAGAATGCTTCAGAACGCGAAGGCTGTCTCCATGCTCAGGCTGGATCTGCAGACCAGGTCATACGAGAACACCGCGATCCTCAACTCTATGACCGTGGACATGCTCGGCTCCGGGGTGGACTCGGATATAGTAAATGTGAAGGTCTGGAGAGACGCAAACCGCGATTTTGATGTCTCTAACGACACCCAGTGCGTGGACGGCGTCTGCCCCAACCTGGTGTCTGCCGGTAACGACTTCTTTAACAAGAGGACTACTACTATCAGGTTTAACCCCGGTATAGTTGTCAGCTCGGCCGCCACGACACTCTATCTGACGGTGGACGTTTCAGAGTTCGCGCAGGTCGGAAAAACCATCGGGCTGTCGGTGGCAAACACCGGCTACTTCGGGGTGGATATTCCGGACGGGCAGGAGGCCCTGGGCGTGTTCCCGGCTAACTCCGTGCTGAATTTAATAGAGGAAGCCCCGAGCAAGGTCACGATGGGCGTGAACGATATCGTCGCGTTGGCCGGCTCGGTGGTGCAGGGCCAGCCGCTGTTCCCTATGCTGCGTTTCAATATGATGACCGACACTTCGCTGGCGACCTGGCGCAAGCTGATGGTGCAAAAGTCGGGGTCTTCCTCCGATGTGCGCAAGCCCTATGGACGCAACGCGGATATACGGTTCGTGCGCATCTTCCGCGACGCCAACTCCAACGACGTCTTTGACTCGGCTGATTCGCCGGTTTCCTTCCAGAAAACGGCCCTCGCCGCCTCGGTCTCCAGCTCTGCGGTCCTGCCGTTCTATCTGATGGTGGAATCAACAGCCGGCTTCCCGTCGAGCGGAGAGATAATGCTTTCCGACACCGAGCTTATGCACTACGCCTCCATCTCGACCTCGGCGGCGGCCCTGCACATCACCGAACGGGGCATGGTGGTCGGCATCACTTCCAGCCCGGTAATTGGCGCGTCCACCGGCGCGGTGGTGGAAAAAGTAGACTTCTTCGAACAGAGCGACGACAATAACAGGGTCAGGCTGATAGAGCTGTCATTGCCGCAGCTGGTCTCCCCGTCCCAGCAGACCTACTTCCTGACCTATGATATCGGGGAGTCGGCCATGGTGGGCAACGGCGTAGGCGTAATTATACCGGGCCCCAACGCTATAGTCATAGATAACACCTCGGGGGTCAAGTCGGTTAACGGCAATATCAACACCGGGGTAAGGCAGTTCCCGCAGCTGCCTTACGGCACCGGATCGCAGGCGCTGCCTTATGAGACCACCAAGGCTCTTGTGGGCGGCACGGTCCTTAAGATCTCCGGAGTCAGCCTTGCTCCCGCGACTGTTGAGCCCGGCACACCGGACCTGACCTTCATGCGGCTGGATTTCCAGACTGCCGACGGCGCTGTTGATATCGGCGCCCTGCGCCTGACTCAGACCGGGACCAGATATTGCGCCGGCGCCGCAGAGTGCGACCTGGTTTCTATAAGCCTGTACATGGATACTGACGGCAACAGCGTTTACAGCGCCGGAGACATGCTGGTGGGAAGAGCGAACCAGCAGTTCCAGCCGGGCGGGACCTCCGATTTCTCCCTGGGGGTGGCGACTGTCGCCATATCCTTTGAGGGGCTGCCGCGGATGCGCGTGGATACGACGCGCACCAAGCTGTTCGTGGTCGGAACTATCGGCGCCTCCACTATGACGGTCGGTCACCAGGTGGGCCTCTCCCTTGCGACTTATGGCGACGTGAAGGGCCCCGGCGGACTCGTGAGCCTGAGCGCTGTTTCCGACGCGGATAATCAGCCGCCGGTCTCCTCAAATCTGCTGACTATAAATCCCCTGGTTATACCGGCTGTGGCCGTAAGCACCGATACAGCTCCGGTGATAATAACGCTGGCCGGCCCGGGAGTCCCGGATGTTGCGGTGGGGTATCCCGCGTACGCCAAACTGGACTCAGTCAACTGCAATAACGGAAAGGATATTTCCCTGCCGAGAAATAACATGTGCAGGGACGCCGCCAATAACTACATGCCGGACCAGTCAAGGTGGATCTGCTCCTCCGGCGCGCAATGGCTGACGGTTTGTCCCGGTGAGCATCCTCTGCTCGACGTGAACGGTGACGGAATACCGGATAACTTCTCTTCCGGGACGGACCCAAGGCTGACCAAGATATCGCTGACAGGCGACTCAAACCCGTCGCTGGACCTGAATGGGATCAGGCTCCTGGAGATAGACCTCAATCAGGACGGAATCCCGGATCAGGTGCTGGTGAGCCCGACCGGCGCCCGGCAGATGCTGCTGGGAACGGACGCGCTGGACCCCGGCCTTACGCTGCCCGCCCCTGATCAGGGCTTCGTGCCTTCGGCCTGGACCGGCAATGGCCAGCAGCTTAAGGCTACTTTGCCCATGGTCTCGGCCGCGGAGGGTTATTACGAGGTTGCCGCCGGCAACTTCTACGATGACCTCACCTCTTTAAGCGGCACATGGCAGCGCGCGGGGGCATCTGTCGCCTCTGTCAGCGGACTGCGCTCCGGCTCCTTCGCCGCTCTGGCCGCGGGGGCGCCTGTCACCAGCGCGGTCATACCCGGCCTCTCTCTGCCGGTGCCCAATGTGGCGCGGCTTACCCAGAATATAGGGCGCGATGACACCACTTTTGCGGTCGACGACGACTCCACGCTGCGCCTGCCAGGCATCGTCTATATGGGCAGCGAGATAATGCGGGTCGGAAGGAAGGCCGGCTCGCCCAATACGCTTATTGTAATCCCTTCGGAGACCGACAGCGGCCGCGGCCTCAGGGGTTCCTCTCCTATCCCTCACCTTGGTTCCGTGCTGGGAGGTGAGCCGGTATCGGACGGCGGTGCCATCTTCAGCGCCAGGTTCGTGTCTGTTTCCGGTTCCAGCGCTACAGTTTCCTCCGCCAGGCCGATGTTCGTCTTCAGGTTCGATCCGAAGGCCCCGACTGTGCCGGGCATGCCGAAGCCGCAGGTGTCGCAGGGCGGTGCGCAGACCACGTACGAACTCAAATGGGATGCTTCCAAGCAGTCCGTTTCCGGCGTGGCCGGCTACGAGGTGCAGGAGCGGGGCGGGTCAGTTAAGGATCTTCAGGCCAACATAGTCTGGCGTCCTCTGGGTTTTGTCTCCGGCAGGGTCCCGTCCTATTACGCGGGAAGCGGGCTGTTCCCCGGTGAGGTGGCAAGGGCGAGAGACCAGTTCTTCTTCTATAGGACGCGCTCTGTCAGTAACGCCGGGGTCTATTCGGAGTGGTCGGTGCTGAATACCCCTGTCGCCACCGGTGTGTTGAGCGAGGTTCTCTCGGCCGTGACCAACTATCCCAATCCCGTGGATACAAGAAAAGGCGGCACGGCGGGAAAGACTTACATCGCCTACACGCTGGGCGATAACGCCGAAGTTACCATCACTCTTTACGATCTGCTGGGCTATATGGTCAAGGAATTTAAGTTCGCCTCCGGTTCGGAGGGCGGCAGGACGGGCCCGAACACAGTGGCCTGGGACGGCCGCAATGACCTTGGCAGTTTTGTCTCCAAGGGGGGCTATATAGCCCGCGTCAAGGCTTCAGGGCCCAAGGGCAGCATGATCATTATAAGGAAGATAGGTGTTATACATTAAGGTTGCGGGCAAGGTTTAGGGGGGGGCGGCTTGACATGTCAATGGATAGGCCTTGACAATCAGTTTTCATCTGCTATAATATAATAGGAATAAATAAGAAACGTATCTGTAACGGGTACGTGTTACGATAATAGCAAAGCCGGCGAAAGCCGGCGGCGCAAAGCCAGGACCCGCTAAGTATGGCGGGGGTCAGGTTGCCGAAAACGATGAAACGCTTCATAAGTATTGTGATTGCTCCGCACGCGCGGGCGCTCATGAGCGGCTCCGGGTTATCCGGTGTAGCGGCTCAGGTTCGCTCCGTAGTTTTGGCTTTTGTCCTGATATCCTCCTTCAGCCTTCAGCCCTCATCCGTTGTTGCCCAGTCCGGCGGTCAGCCCGGGCAGTTTATGTCCTATGGCGCCGGCGCCAGGGGCCTCGGCATGGGCGGCGCCTTTTTCGCAGCGGCCGATGACGCCTCCGCCTCCTATTGGAACCCGTCAGCCCTCGCCCTGGTATCGCGAAAGGAAGTCACGGCCATGCAGGCCAACCTGTTCGCCGACACCACGCTCTCTTTCTTCACCTACGCGCACCCCACCACCTCCAACGGCACGTTCGCGATCGGAGTGACCCAGCTTAAGAGCGTCGGGTTCGAAAAGATTTCCATCTCTGTTAATCCCGCAAGCGAAGAGATAGTGGGAATCAACAGCCTTGGCACTTTTGACAGCGTGGAGCGGGCGTATGCCTTATCCTGGGGCCGCTCCGTTTCCGAGAAGCTGTCTTTCGGAGCGATGGTTAAAAGCATCTCCCGTCAGCTGGATACCTCCAAGGACGGATTTATCGCCGCTGACATCACCATGCTGAACAATTTCTCGCCTCTCTACCGCGTCGCTTTCGGGGCCCAGAACGTGGTTTCAATGGCCTCAGGCGACACAGACGATAAGCTGCCGGTGACCATTAAGTTCGGCCAGGCGCTGCGCCTCTTCAAGGGCAATTTGGTGTTCGATTTCGACATAGCCAAGCCGCAGGCCGCAAATATGAACTGGAGGTTCGGCGGAGAATACTGGCTGATGTACTGGTCCGCTCTGCGCTTCGGCGTGGTCGGCGCCCCCGCGGTACAGGAGGCAGATTTCGGCCTGGGCCTGAAATACGGCAGCCTCAGCTTCGACATCGCGCAGGGCGTTCACGCGCTCGGCACCACTACCCGCTTTTCAGTTTCCATGCGCCTTGGGCAGTCCAATAAAGCTAAACACGAAAGCGAGGTGCGCGAGATCGTACGCCAGGCTATGCAGTACTTCAAGTCCGGCTATTTCACCAGGGCGATCGATAAGCTGAAAGCCGCCATGGATTCAGATCCCGGCAATGCGGAGATCAAGCGCATGCTTAGCCGCCTGCAGGCAGCCGTGGAGTACGTGCCTGACGCCACCGGCAGCGAAGAGGGCCCGGCTCTCACCAGAAGGGGCATCATCAGCTATGTGGACGGGAAAGACATGAAGAATGCGGTCAATGTCCTGCGGCACGCTTTCAACAAGAACCCCAAGAACGACAGGCTGCTCATGCTGCTGAACATGATAGAGAAGGAAGCCAATGTTTCGGAGCTGACCCGCAAACCTGAGGGGCCGGAGCTCTTCACCTACATAGATCAGAAAACCTACGACGCCAGGCAGTCTATCTATGACGGCAAGTACGACCTGGCCATGAAGCGCGCCCAGGACATCCTGGATCTCGAGCCCAACAATGAAACGGCCCTTGAGATCATGGGCAGCGCCTTCTACCTCATGGATCAGAAGGACAAGGCTAAAGTAATGTGGGAGAAGGTCGTTGAGATAAATCCCGGCAACACGATCGTGAAGCAGTTCCTGAAGCAGATAAGGTGAGGGATAGCCGCAACCGCGGCTTTCAGGTTAATTCCTTACACAGTTACGCAACCTTTCCGTAATACCATATAGGTACAATTAATAAGTATGAAAGGCTTATATTACACAGCGGCCGGGCGCCGTTTCTTCCTCCTTATCTTTTGTCCCCTGCTGGCGGTTTTGTGCGCGGCGCCGGGCCCGCTCCGCGGTGCCGATACCATGGACGTTTCCCTGCTAGAAAAGCAGGATTCGCTGCGCAGGGAAGTGGAGACGAAGATAAAGGAGGAGATACTGCAGCCGATAATGGGCCCTGGGAAATCCTATGTATTCGTTGACCTGGAGCTGGAGATAATCGCCAGGAAAGCGGAGCAGACCAAGGAGGGCCTGGGGATCGTCCAGAAATACAAGGAGAAGCCGGGTGGGGGAAGCTCCAATAATACCGAATTCCTTCTCCCAGGTATCCCGAAGCCAAAATCCGTGCTAGGGGCTGATAATAAGCGGCCGGAGACGGCCCAGGGCCAGCAGGCCGAGCAGGGAAAAGCCGTGCAGGAAATACGCTGGGGAGTGCAGACCGAGATAAACCGTTTCCAGGTCACTGTCCTCTATGACGAGGCGGTCTCCAGCGCCGCCGTGGCCCTTGCCAGGGACCGCGTGGGGGAATTCCTTCTGCCCTACAAGATAAAGGGGAAGGATGAGCCTACCGTTCTATTCAAGCCAACCAAATTTAAAGGCTATAATATGCTGGACGACGTCAGGCGTCCCGGCGTCTATCTGCCGCTTTTGTACGCTTTTTTGCTGCTTTTATTCCTGTCCTTCCTGTTCGGCCCGCTCCGCGCTTTCTTCCGGAAGTACGTGCAGGCCCTCATGGCGAAGCCCGGAGCCGAGGTAAACATAGAACAGAAAAAGGAGGAAGGCGAAGGCGGAGGCGGAGGCAAGGGGGAGGGCGTTGAGGAAGGGCACCAGGCGATAGACATGAATCTGCTCCAGAAGGAGCCGGAGAAGGAAGACGAGGATGAGCTTATGCAAAAACTAAAACCCTTCACCTATATAACTGAAGAAAATCTCAAAAGGCTCATCTACCTGTTCCTGCTCAGGAAGGAAGAACCCTGGGTTATAGCGATCGTGCTGAACTATATAAAGCCGGAGCTGGCGAGGCAGGTGCTTTCACTCCTGCCCATGGAAATGCAGTCCAAGGTGGCGATGGAATCTCTCACGGTGAAACAGGCCAGCCGGGAGCAGATAAAGGCCATAGACAAAGAGGTTAAGGAAAACATCGATTTCGTCATGGGGGGCATAGAAAAATTCACCAGGATGATAGAGGAGGCTGACCCGTCCATCCGCAAAAATATTCTTGAATATCTCAAAACGCAGAAGCCGGAGATCTATGAAAAGGTAAAAAGAAAGATACTGGTTTTCGATAATCTGGCCGGCTTCCCGGACAAGGACGTGCAGGTTATAATCAGGAGCATAAACAACGAGGATATCGCCAAGGCGATATATAAGGCCGATCCCCAGATAGTGAACAAGTTTTTCGCCAATATGTCCCAGGGGGCCGTAAGCGCCATTAAGGAGATAATGGAATACGCCGGAGAGCTTTCAGCCGCCCAGGTGGATGAGGCGCAGATGAAGATCCTGGGCAGCATAAAGAGCCTTGAAGTGGAGGGGAAAATAAATATCCGGCAGCAGAATTCCCAGGAAATGGACATGGTAGACAGCTCGGAGATGGCTTCCGGAGGGCAGCGCTTCGCTAAATTCCAGAACATCTCTAAAGCTCCGGGAGAGGCGCCGGCGCCTGCGGCTGCACCGGCGCAGGCCGGCCAATATCTCGCGGCCGGGGCCGACCTCTATAATCAGGGCAGCTACGAAGAAAGCCTCGCCTATCTGGAGTATGCGGTAAGCCTTGACGCCTCCAATCCAGCCGCGTATCAGTATCTAGGGGGGGCGTATTACGCTCTTGGACGGGCTCAGGAGGCTATCCGCGCCTATGAGAACTACGCACGGCTCTCCAACGATCCCGCCGTGTCCGAATGGCTGGAAAATTTCAAACAGCAGGCCGGGAAGTGACCAAAGAAAGAGGGCTGAAAGAAAAGACAAAGAGAGGGCGTGTCAGGATTTAACAAATTCTTAACCAAAGTGAAATCCTCAACCTCTAGAATATAGACCGGAACTATTTTTATGGAAGAGAAAGACAACAGACCGGAGAAAAAGATCGGGATGCCGCCCGTTCCTCCTGGTTTTATGAGACCCTCCTTTCCTCCTCAGCCCCCGGCGCTTCCGGGAGCGGCAGGTAAGCAGGGGCTTCCTCACATATCTCTCCCCCAGCCCCAGGGCTTTTCCTCCCAGGCGTCATTTCCCCAGCAGCCTTCCGGCCGGGACGCGGCGCCGGGCGAATCCGCCAGGATGAGGGAAGAAAAGGATAAGCTTGAGAAAAAGATAGTCGAGATGGAGAAGCTTGTCTCCCAGGAAAAAGAGAAGGCGCTTTTAGCCACTTTGAAAAACCAGCAGGATGAGGCGCTGTCCTCAAAAGTGGAGTCCTCGCTGAAGGATATACAGGATAAGCTGCGCCGCGACCGGCACGAGCAGGAAGTGCAGGAAGAGCGCCTCACGCTTAAAGCCAAAATCAAAGATCTGGAGAGCCGGCTCGTTTCCGACCGCGAGACCTGGATGCAGACCCTCAAGGCGCAGATGCAGGAGCGCGAGACGCAGTCCAAGGACGTGGAAGGCCACTTTATCTACCGGCTGCAGGAGATGGAGCGCCGCTGGCTGGATGAAAAAGCCCAGTGGCAGAAGATTATTTCACAGAAAGAGGACGAGGTCCGCACCTTCAGGCACGGCTCGGAGAAACAGAAAGAACTGGAAGATGAGCTGCGCCGCTCCGCCATGGACAAAGAGATGCAGGCCAGGGAAACGGCGAAGCTCCGGGACGAGATCGCCAGGCTGGACCGCGATAAAGCCTCGATAGAATCCTATATCAAGCATATGCCGGAGCGGGAGCGGGAATTCTCCGACCTGAAAGTGGAGAACGCCGTTTTGCGCGCACGGGAAGAAAAGGCCCGCGACGAGGTGAAGCTGGCTGAAGAGCGTTTCCGGCGCGATGCGGACGCGCTTCAGAAGGAAATCGGCCGCCTTCAATCGGACATCGGCTCCGTCTCGGACCGCAAGAACTCCGAAAAGGATGAGGAGCTTAGAAAGCAGCGGGCCCGCCACCAGTCTGACCTGCAGGAAAAAGAAAAGACCATCGCTGATATCTCAGGCGAAAAGATCCGGGCTATCTCCGAGCTGCTGAAGATGAAGGGACTGCTTTCCCGCGTGCAGGCCATTAACGCAGTGCTGGAAAAGGAAAGGCAGAGCCTGCGTCTTGAAAAAATGCAGATGGCCCAGGCTATGGCGGCTAATATAGAGGATGTCAGGAAATACCGCTCCGAAGCCGAGGGGCTGAAAGCCGCCCATCAGGCGGAGCTGCAGAAATTTAAGAATGAATACGCAGTCGAAGCCGGCGCGGAATATTCCGGCAAGATAACAGAACTGGAAAGCCGCCGCCAGGCCGACCTTATGGCCGCGGCCAGGAAGCATCAGGATGAGCTCGCGAAAGTGCGGGCTGAAGCATCCATGGACTTTGAGAACAAGATCCTGGAAATGCGCGCCAAATACGAGGCCAGCGCCAGCGAGATACGCGCCGGAGTGAAAAAAGAGCTGGAACTGGAATATGTCTCCGAGATCGCCAGGCTCAGATCCGTCGCTTCCCAGGCTGAGGACGATAAGGCCCGGCTGCAGTCGGAACTCAGGCGCAGTTCGGAGGAGGCCGGCGGATTCAGCGAACGGCTCGCCGGCGCCAATAAAGAATTCAGCGAGCGGTTCTCCCTCGCCCAGAAAGAATTTGACGATTCAAAAGCTGTCATGGCGGAAGCCTGCAAGCGGCTGGAAGCTCAGATAAAGGCCCTGCTGGAGATAAAGGCCGATAATGAAAGCCGCCTGACTGCGGAGCTCGCCGCGAGAGCCTCACGGGAGCAGGAACTTGCCGCAATAGGCCAGGCGCTCATCTCATCGAAAGAGACAGCCGCCGGCCTGGAGGCCGAGCTTGCTGCGAGCCGGCAGAAAGCGGCGGAACAGGACCAGCAGTTCCAGGACCTGTCCGGCCAGCTTGAGGCGGAAAGGCTTAATTCCGCGATCGCTCAAGATGCCGCCGCCAGTCAGACTCAGGCCGATCAGGAGCGAATCGCCTCCGTTTCCGCGGCACTCGCCGCCTATCAGGAGATTGAGAGCTCATTCCCTGAGCGGATGAAGTGGGCCCTCCGGGGCAAGAAAAGCGAATAGCTAAACGGCGAAACAGCCTTGCCGGCGGGGCGGGTGATCGACCGGTGCCCGCTGCTCCTCTGCTCGCAAATCCACATCCCATTAAGTATAATTATTACGATGATAAAGCTTCATAAACTGAACGGCACGGAGATAGTGGTCAACGCCGAATTAATAGAGAGCGTGGAGTCCACTCCGGATACTGTGGTGAACCTCGCCACAGGCAATCGTTTTCTGGTCAGGAATGGGGTTCAGGAAGTGATAGACAAGGTTGTGGAATATAAAAAAAAGGTATACGCTGAAAAAAAGTGCGTAAATCCGCTGGAAGGATTTGAGCGGAAGTAGGAGACTTATGGATATAGCAACGATCAGCGGCATAATAATCTTTTTCGGTTTCGTAGTGGCGTCAGTTTATATGGGCGAGGGCATATCCGGATTTAAGCCTTTTCTCAACGTAGAAGCGTTCCTGATCGTCATGGGCGGGACCGCCTGCGCTATCCTGGTGAACTATCCGATGTCGGCTGTTATAGGGGTGGGAAAAGTTCTAAAGCAGGTGCTTACGTCCAGAGGCGAGGATACCTCGAGACTGGTCTCCACGTTCGTGAGCTTGTCCCAGAAAACCAAGAGGGAGGGCTTCCTGTCTCTGGAGGCCGACGCTAAAACCATAGACAACGATTTCCTCAAGCGCGGCGTTCAGCTGGTCATAGACGGCGCGGATCACGAATTCATAAAGAACATGCTTGAGACTGAGCTGGATTTTATCCGCGAGCGGCACAAGGTGGGCCGGGAGATCTTCAACGCGCTGGGCACCTACGCCCCCGCTTTCGGCATCATAGGCACGGTGCTCGGCATGATAATGATGCTGGCGTCCATAGACGACGTCGCGCAGGTGCCGCGGCGCATGGCCCTGGCCCTGTCCGCCGCCTTTTATGGCCTGGGGGCCGGCTACTGGCTTTTCCTTCCCATGGCCGGCAAACTCAAGCACCGTTCCGATGAAGAGCTTTTCGTGAAGGAGATCATCATCAGGGGCGTGCTGCTTCTTCAGAGCGGCGCCACTCCCAGCGTTGTGGAAGCTAACCTGAAGGCGTATCTGGAACCCTCAAAAAGAACTATCGCGAAATAGGAATAGCCGGAACCCGTTCAGCGGGCGGGAGCGGCCCTTAAGCTGACATTGCGCCTGGTCGAACCTTATGGCCTTAAGAGTCAGGAACATGATCCCGGAAGACGACGTGAGGGTGGCCCAGATCGGGCACCCCGCGCCTCCGTGGCTGGTGAACTATGCCGACCTGATGACGGAGCTGGTCTGCTTCTTTGTCATTTTATACGCCCTTTCCGCGGCGCTCAACAAGGATATGCAGAAGGCCAGCCAGGATATCCAGGAGATGGTCAAGGAAGGGCAGATGCAGGGGCAGGTGGCCATGGACAAGGAAGGCATGCGCATAACGCTGGAAGAGAACAGCCAGGTGGCTTTTTTTGAAAGCGGCAAAGCCGAACTTACGGATCAGATGCTGGAGCAGATGGACAAGCTGGCCCCGATACTCAGGAAGCTCTCGGAGAAGTTCGATATCGTGGTAGAGGGGCATACAGATAATATCCCGATATACACCAGACAGTTCGTCTCCAACTGGGAGCTTTCCACGGCCCGCGCGACTAACGTGGTGAAGCTGCTTCTGGAGAAGGATTTTAACCCCAGGCGCATGGCCGCTGTCGGCTATGGGGAATATCACCCCATAGTGCCTAATGACACTGACGTTAACCGCAAGAGAAACCGCCGGGTAGTTTTTTTTATAAAGAACAATCCGTATCCGGACGCCGCCAGGAAAAAACCCGTTTCCGAAGGCGGAGCCGCAGAGAAGACAGATGCAGTTCCAGCGGATGAAACGGCCGCGGGAGCGGAAGGCCAGTCCGAGGCGGTTACCGATCAGGAGACGGACCAGCCACAGCAGGCTCCGGCCGACGCGCCCGTGGAAGAAGGAGGCGGCAATGAATAGGACCACTTTCTTCAGGGCGCTGGCCCTGAATCTCTCCTGCCTCTTCCTGGCAGGCTGTTTCGGCGGTTTGAAAAAGCTCAAGGTCTCAGATTTCACGGAGCGCCGCATCGCCGACGTCGCTCTTACGCGGAAAGTCACCGGCAAGAGGGAATTCCTGTTTTTCTCCACCGTCAAGACAGGAAGTTTTTTTGAGGGGAGCATACAGGGCGAGATCACCGACTATGCCGGAAATCCGATAGAGGGGATAACTGTCAGGGTACTGCCGGCGGCCGGGCGTCTGAGGGCGGGGGAGGGCATGGGCGAAACCGGCGAGTTCGCCGCAGTGGAGGAAAGCGCCAGCGCCTCCATCAGCCTGTCGTTTACACCCGGGATCAGCGACTCCATGGGGCTTTACAAGATACGCTTTTCGCTGCCTGTTGTGAACGGCAAAGTTGATGTGAACGGGAAATTGGTCTATAACCCGGGCTGGGACCAGCAGAAATTGAACCTCGGCACGGCGTATGAACCGCAGGTGAGGGAGTCGCCATTCCGATTATTTTACAGCATGAACACGGGGTTCCTTATTTTTGCGGAAGGAG
>CAZPMW010000023.1:0-24578 GCA_964587805.1 uncultured Elusimicrobiaceae bacterium | reverse complement strand
GCCTACGTCGCGCGGCTTGTACACTACTTTCGCTCCGGCCCCGCCGGGAGAGCGGGAGGCCTTTTTGGTCTCGATATTTACGGACATCCGGGTATCCAGCCCTTCCAGGGCGGCGGCTTTCAGCGCCGCGTCTATCTCGGAAGCTATCTGCGCCGCGCGGGCGCTCCGGTGAGCGAAGCCCGACGCCGGCAGAGCGTATTCGCGCTTGAGATATTTTATTTCAGGCCGTTTGAATCCCGCTTCCAGCCCCGCTCCGAGCCCCGCGGACTTTCCCTCTGGTCGGGAGGTAAGCCTCGGTTTTGGGACGGAAATAAATTCCGTTTTTATACTGACATCTTCGTCCGCCGGGATTCTGCTTATCGCGCTCTCAAGCGATCCGGAGCCGCCGGCGCCGGAATTCGCCGCCGGCCCGCCGGCGTAAGCCAGGCTGATAGAAATTCCGCCTTTAGCGTTGGACGGCGTCAGAAGGAACGCCTCCTCCAGCAGTCCGCCCAGGCGCTTTGCTTCCCCGGTCCTGAAAAGCAGACAGCCAAGACGGAACCGGACAACATTATCGCCAGGCTTTATTGCCAGAGCTTTGCGGTACAGACGAATGGCCTCTTTAGTGTTCCCGTCTTTTTCTTCCATGACAGCCAGCTCCAGCATGGCGTCCTCGTACTCCCCGAAAAGCGACAGCGCGCGTCTGAAGGCTGCCTTGGCCTCGGGAACGCGCTCCAGTCTGGCGTACAGCAGTCCGAGCTGGTAGAGATATAGAGGGTTAGCGGGCTCGAACCTTACCGCCTGACGGAGATGATCCAGAGCTTTATCCATGTCGCCCAGCGCGGTATAGATAGACCCGGCGTTCATTCTTATATCCGCGCGCTCCGGGGCAAGGGCCAGGGCTTTGAGGAATTTCCCCAGCGCCGGCCGGAATTCGCCTCTCCAGGCGTACACTATCCCCATAAGCTGATACGCCATGGAGTTGTCAGGGTCAAGCTCAACCGCGGCATCGAATTCCGCCATTGCCTTGTCCGGCTCTCCGAGCCAGTAAAGACTGGACCCGTAAAGGATATGCGCGTAGGGCTCACGCGGCTTCCGGGCTATCGCTTTCAGGAACTCTGCGGCGGCCTCGGAATATTGCCCGGCCTCCATCAGCATATAGCCCTCGCGCAGATTCCGCAGGCTCTGTTCCTCCATAATGCGGTCCCAGACCGTGGCAGGAACTGAAGGCCCGGCCTCCGAGGAGGGAGTCAGGCCTGAAGAAGCGCCGGACACTGCCGTCGAGGCCCAGAGGAGCGGGATCAGCAGCGCCGCCAGGCGGCATGAGCGGGTATGTGGTAAAGCCGCGTTCAGCATATCTGCGGGTTATATTTTACAGACAAAACGGCCGGGGGCCGTGTCCATGCCGGAGCGATCAGCGTTTCTTTCCCACAGTGATCGCCCGCGGACTGTTAAATTTACCTTCAAAACCCAGAAGGTCGATGTAGGAGACCCTCATCCAATAGGCTCCGGGCGGTAGAAGATCTGTGAGATCTATCTCGTCAAAAGCGTCGTAGTTGCGGTTTAGAGCCAGGGAAGTGAAGTTCATGTCCCTGGCTATCTGCAGATGGTAAGCCTGCACCGGGGTAGCTATGCTGATCATGCGCGCTATTTGCTCCGCATCAGCGCTATTGGCGCCGGAGACTTCAACCTTCGGAACGCCCCGCATGTCCGGGCCGGCAGAAGACTGCCCGGCCCCACCTTTTGGCGAGGACTTCATATTAAGCGAAACCCGGCTGCCATCCAGCTTGATCTGAGGAACTCCGGCTTTGGCCATCTGGACCCGATCGCCGCCCTCAAATTCCGGCAGGGGCGGCAGACGGACCGGCGCGGACGGCGGCATATCCAGTTTGACCTCTGCCGCGAAGCCCTCGGAAACTTCCACTATTTTCCCCTGTGCTTCCACATTCACAAGCCCCTTGTAAACCTGGACGAGCGTGGTGAGGTCTTCTTTTATCTTAGCCCCGAATTCAGT
Organism: uncultured Elusimicrobiaceae bacterium; assembly: GCA_964587805.1. Taxonomy (GTDB): domain Bacteria; phylum Elusimicrobiota; class Elusimicrobia; order Elusimicrobiales; family UBA9959; genus YA12-FULL-51-18. The sequence goes on along the minus strand of CAZPMW010000023.1, from coordinate 22,585 downwards.
GCCCTCGCCTTTGGGCGTTATGCGGGCCGCGGCGGTGATAACCCTGGAACGTATGCCGCGCATCTCCCCGGCCACCAGTTCCACATCCGCCTTTTTATCCGGCGGCCTTAATACAGCTATGGAATTAGGATACAGATTAAGCGTCTCCCCGGTATAGAATCGCACGTCGGCCCTGGCATTGACCATGGTCCGCAGCGTGTCGTTTTTATAAAGGTCAAGGCCCTTGCTGACCGGTTTCCAGTCGGCCCCCGAGCCTTTCCTCAGCCGGACGTCGTTTATGTAAGAGATAAGCTTGGCGGCCCGATACTGCTCCTTAACAAGACTTACCGGTACCCTGAGCGCCATGCCTGGAAGTGTTATAGACGGATCAGAGGAGGGAAGCCGGTTGTACCGCAGCAGCTCGTTCCATTTCCTGGGATCCTTGAGATAGGTGTCGGCGATGCTCCAGAGCGTATCGCCAGGCTTTACGATTATGGACTGCAGCTCCTCGGCGCAAGGGGCCGGGGGCGCGCACAATAAAAACAGCGCCGCGAAAGCGGCGATCCTCATAAACATATCGAGCCGCTCTCGTCTTTACGCAGCCCCTTAGGCACGGTAAATAAAAACTTGGCACCTTTGCCCTGCTCAGATTCCACCCAGATCCTGCCGAGGTGGGCGGTCACGATATGCTTGCAGATGGTCAGGCCAAGGCCGGTACCGCCGGCCTTCTGCCCCTTCACCTGCTCAAATTTTTCAAATATCCTGTCGAGATACTCCGGGGGAATACCGTCCCCCTCGTCCCCTACGTACGCCGTAAGCCTTTCCGCGTCTTCCGCGATATGCAGCGTGATGGTCCCGTTTTCCGGAGAGAATTTAGCGGCATTGCCGACAAGGTTTATAAACACCCGTTCTAGCAGGGGCCCGTCGGCCGTTATGGTGACCGGCCCCGCGGCGTCAAGCACGAATTTTATATTTTTCCTGTGCCCAAGCGAGCCCAGCAGCTCAAGCACGCCGGCGGCCATCTCCTTCGCATTCACCGGCGTCAGATTGAGCTCCAGCTTACCTGCCTCCATCTTGGCTATGTCCAGGATATTATTGATCATGCCAAGGAGCCTGAAGGACGCGCGGTCGATGGAAACCAGCATCTTGCGCTGGGCCTCGTTAACAGGGCCGGGGATCTCCTTAAGCAGGAACTCAACGAAGCCTTTCACTGCGCCCATCGGATTGCGCAGGTCGTGGGTAATGGAGTGCAGGAACTCCTCCTTGATGCGCTCCAGCTCTTTATCCAGAGTGATATCGTAGAAAGCCACCAGGGTACCGAGGCGCGCTACCTTATCCGGCTCGATTATGGGCGCGGAAACGCATCTGAAGAATCTGCGTGAATGCTCCTGCGAAACCTCAATCTCTTTGACAAAATTATCTTTGTGGCTGTTAAGCGCTTCGCTGACCACCGCGCGAACGTCGGGGTTGGTTATGATATCCGTCAGCGGACGGCCCTCTATGGCCGAATCAAGGCTGACGCCCATTACGGAGCGGGCCTTGCGGTTGGCAAGCTGCACCCGCGAGGCGCCGTCGATCATCACGATTCCGTCGTCTGTGGAGAAAAGGACGGCCTCCGTATTCTTCTGCTCGCGTATAATGCGTTCGACCTGCATTTCGGAGTATGTTTTAAGCTGGCGGACCATGTTGTTGAAAGTCTCTCCGAGGTCCTTAAGCTCATCCCTTGTATTTATCGCCACATTCCGGGAAAAGTCTCCCTCCGCCACTTTTTCCGCAGCGCGTGTAAGCTCCAGTATTGGGCCGGTAACCTGGCGCGACAGCAGATAGGCCGCTGCCAGCGCGGCCAGAATGAAGGCCAGGATCACATATATCGCCTGCTGCCGCATAAAAAGGGCCGAGCGGAACGCTTCGTCGCGCGATTGCTGCACGATAACCGCTCCGCCTGGCTCTGAAAGCGGCGCGTAGGCGCCAATCTGGGACCGCCCTTGCGCGTCTTCGTATTCAAGGGAGCCGGAAGACAGCGCGCCGAGCGCCGCCTTCGAAACGGGCCAGCCGCTGATGCCGGCAAGCGCCGCAGGGTCAATTCCGCTCGGAAAAGCGATGGGGCTCCCGGAGGAGTCAACTACGACCGGAAAGCCGGTGCTGCCCATCATCGCAAGCTCGCGGATAGCGGCGGCCCCGTCAAGACTTACGGCGGCCCTGAACGACATGCCGCTCTGGAAAGGGTAAAAGAATATTATTTCAGCCTGTCCCTGAGAGCCGTAAAAACGCACCGTCCTCCGCTTTGAGGCTGCGGCGGAGAGGAAGGCCGGATCAGCGGCATAGGTTCGAAGCTCGCCGGCTCCTTTGCGCGAGGCAGCCAGAACTTTTACGACTTCGCGCCCGCCGGGAGACAAGATGGAAATCTCCCTGAATCCGGGATCCGTATCCACAAGAGAGGTCAGCAGCGCCTGCTTGGCCGCCAGGTCCAGCTTGCGCATCGCATCCATTACTAAATTCATCCGGCCGTCGACACGGTCGACATAGCCGCGAAAATCGCCGGCGATCTGTTCAGCCATGTTCAGGTGCAGCTCAAGGATGGCTGTCTCCACCCCCAGCTGGCCGATGCTTATAAGCCTGTGGCCCAGGAGCGCGATGGGAACAAGCGACACGGCAAGCATAACCGCGAGAAGTTTGTAAAAAAGCCTTACTTTCATTTGGAGCAGATTATAGCATTATTGGTAAAATGCCGGTTTTCAGCCCGCTTCCTGCCGGAACGCTCCGGCAGGGATCGGCCGCGCTAGCCCGCGGCCAGCCTCGCGAGATAGGGCTCTATTTTCCGGATGGCGAGCGCGCGGTGACTGAGTGCGTTCTTTTCGAACGAAGCAAGCTCGGCAAGCGTTTTCCCGGTCCCGGCGGACAGAAACAGCGGATCATAACCGAAGCCATTTGAGCCGGAAGCGGCGACAGCGATATGCCCCTCAAGGCGCCCTTCGACCGTTATCACCGAGCCCGAGGGAGAGGCGAGCGCTATCGCACAGCGGAAACTGGCCGTCCTTTTTTCCGGAGACAGACCGGAGAGCTCGGACAGGAGCTTGCTGTTGTTGTCGGAAAAAGAACAGCCGGGGCCTGCGTATCTGGCCGCATAAATCCCTGGCGCCCCGTTCAGGGCGTCGACAAAAAGCCCGGTATCGTCAGCCAGAGCATAGAGGCCGCAGAACAAGGCCGCGCTCCTTGCTTTTTTTGCGGCATTTCCAGCCAGGGTCTCTTCATCTTCAATCACATCCGGAGCGCCGGGAAAATCACCCAGGAGCCTTAATTCAAGCCTCAGGCCCGGCAGAAGTTCCTTGATCTCGCTGACCTTGTGTCTGTTGCGCGTGGCAATAACGATCGCTTGGCTCATATGCTGCTCCGGTCTCTGCGCCTGTTTTTTTTGACACAGGCGCGGGGTAAAAATATACAATAAATCTGATTATGTCAGACAATATCTCTAATCTTACCATTTTCCGGCTGTCAAAAGACCCCACTCTGGACGAGATCGCAGCGAGTTTTAAGGGCTTTCCTGAACTGGCCGCACCCATTGCTCTGGCGCAGGCAGCGGGCCTGACCCTTTACGCCATTCCCGCGCATAAAGACAAGGGGGTCACGATCCTGCCGGTTTTCACGGCTTCCGGCCTTATCCCGACCCCGCACACAGTCAAGCCTGCCCTGCCTTTCCTCCTGACGCTTTTTCAGGCTCCATCGGCGGATATTTTCGCGTTCAACCCCGCCGGGAACGCTCCCGGCGAGCCAACCGGGGAAGTGCGCCTGGACAAGCGCAGGCTTTCGGCTGTTATCGGTTCCCTGCAGATGTCCTCCCCGCTGCCGTCGGGACCGGAGCTTGAGACGGCCTGGAAAAACGAGGCCGGGATCGGGAGCCTCCACCGCGCCAACTATATGGCCTCCGTTTTTTTTGCGGGGAATCAGTCCGCGCCTCGCTCGGCATCGTACGCGGAGATACTTATCAACCTTGGCCTGCTGAAGGAGGCCTGCAATTATATCGGGGATCTGCAGACGCCCGGATTTTCCTGCTGCATGGCCTCTATACTCCGCCTTTCCCGGAATCCGGCCCACGCCCGCCAGTGGCTGGAGAAAGTACCGGCCGGCACGGACTTCGAGGACAAAAAAAGGCTGGAGCTGGCCTGGCTTGAACTGGAGGAGGGCCGTTTTGGAGAAGCTCTGACGATGTTCAGATCGCTGGCTCAAAATTCTAGTGAAAAGCCGGAGGCTCTTTTCGGCGTTGGCGCGGCGCTCATGCGAAAAGCTTTTCAGGACCGCAATCCGGGCGGGACCGCGGAAGCGCTGTCCGCTTTCTCCTCCGCCATCAGCTGTCCTTCGCCTTTCACGCCGGAAATTTTCATACACATGGGCGAAGCGCATGCCGGGGCCGGCGAACACGCCGAGGCTGAAGCCTGCTATCGAAAAGCCGCAGAGTCGCGCCCTACCGTCCGGGCTACGGTGGCGCTCGGACTTGCGCTGATAAAGAACAACAAGCTCACCGAGGCCGCGGCCCTGATAACCGGCCTCGCGCTGATCGATCCCGACTCGGCCGGCCGCCTGGCGGACGGACTTCCCAGGGATTCAGCCGCCCAGCTTCTGGCGTCTTCACTGCAGCCGCCTAAAATCGCCGCTGCCGCTCCGCCTCAGGGAGAGCAGGCCGCCCATCCGCGGCCTGCGCCCGGCCCGGAATTCAGGCCGCCGCCTCCCCCGCCGCAACTCCGCCGGCCTGTGCTGGAAATGGAGTCATTGATGGAAGCCGCCGGCGCGTCCATACCGACAGAGGCCGAGACCAGAAAAGACGATTTTATGAGCAGAGCGTTCACCCTGGCGGCGGCAATGGAAGAGGAGACCGGCAAGACGATACACTTCAACGCGGACGGGCTCTCCGAAGCGGAGAAAAGGCTGCGCCTGATCTTCGTAAATACCCAGTACGACCGGCAGAAAGCTCTGGAAACCATAAAAGACTGCTCCGCTTTCCTGTGCTTTCTGCTTCAGGAAAGGTTCAGGGGGCGGGTTGTAAAAATCCCTGATTTCGACCACTGGGGCTGGCCCGTGGTTTTTGAACTTCCAAAACACATTACGACCTATCCCATACAGCGGATCTGGAAACTTCTCTGGCAGGAAGGGCTGCCCGAGCCGGGCTGGCTGACAAAATACCTGCGCTATGTGGAAGACGAGCTCAAGTCCGGGCAAGCCGGCAGGCCGCAGGGTTCCGCGGCGGTGCGCGCCAGAGTTCCAAGCCATCCGGAACGGCTGGTAGATGCGCAGACCGAACATAAGAGGATCCTGCTGCTGACTGAGACGCTTCAGGAAACCAGCGGCATAGAGATCGGACGCCCAGGGGTAGCGAAGCTGGAAAAAGCTATTAAATGGAACTTCAAGCCGGATAGCCCCCCCACTACCGACGGGTGGAAACTTCTGCGATGCTACGGGCACATCATGGCGGAGATCTTTATCAGGGATTTCAACGCCGTCTGGTATAATACGGACGGCAACGACGGCTTATGGTCGCTGGAGACGCCCGGGAAAACCTTCCTCTTTCCAATAGGGAAGATATATAAAGCCGCCTCCAGGGGAGAAGGCCTGGTGGAGTACTACGACTTGCTTCTTAAGGAGAAGCTCCGCTCCGCCGGCGGCTCAAAAGTCTGACCGCCGGTCCGCTCGCGCACGTTGATTTTGCGCGGGCATTATTTATAAACTCTTAACCTTAATACCGGAGACCGGACCGTCCGCGAGAAGAAAAATCTGCCGGTAGCGCACGACATTTTCCAGCTGGTGCAAATGACAACAAAAACAGCCTTGCTCCTTGCGACCCTTTTCATTTCAGCTCCTTCCGCCCTCCACGCTGTCTTTGCGCTGGATTCTTTCATGGCGGAGGACGTAGGCGACTCAGCCCAGGCCGCTCTGTCACCCGAAACCCCGGCCGCCAGCCGGAAAGAATGGACCATTATGGTATTCATGAACGGCAAGAGCAATATAGAGCCCTTCGCCCTCATGGATTTCAACCGCTTCGAGACGGTCGGCTCAGGTGAGAAGATCAACCTCGTGGCGGAACTCGGCCGCTCCAAAGGTCTGGATGGAGATACGGCGGCTGACGGCGACTGGGCCGGCGTGCGGCGCTATCTGATAGTCAAGGACTCCGACACGGAGCACATCGCCTCCCCCGCGCTTATGGATCTCGACGGCGCGGACATGGGCGATTATAAAGAAGTGGTCTCTTTCATGAAATGGGCTAAAGCCAAGTATCCTGCCAAGCGGTATATGCTGATGATATGGGATCATGGCTGGGGCTGGATAGATCCTAAAAAGCCGGGAGAGGGCGGGGCGGACAGACCGCGCGGCAATAAATCCATATCGCACGATTTTGTCTCCGGCAATTATATCAGGACAACCGACCTGGGCAGGATTTTCGGGGAAGCCGGGAAAGTGGACCTTTATGTTTCGATGGCGTGCTTCATGCAGATGGCCGAGGTGGCCTATGAGCTCAGGAGCGGAGCGGATATTATCGTCGGCTCGGAGGAAGTAATACAGCTGCCCAGCCTTAATTTCGAAGATTTCCTGGCGTTCATGATCAGCGAACCAGAAACCACGGCAGCCAGGGCCGGGGTCCGCATGGTGGAAACTTTTAAGGAGATGTATTCCCGCCCCGAACACACGGACATGCTGAACAGGACTAAATACGGAGTCCAGCTTTCAGCGATAAACGCTTCCGGGATGAACGCCTTTGCCCTTAAGGCGGCGAATTGGGCCAGACTTGCCATGCGGGTAAACGACACAGCCGCGCTGATTAAAGCCAAAACGGAAGTGCTGCGTTTTGAAGTGGGAGACGAAATCAGCGATCCGGACAAGCAGATCTCTTTCTACGCAGATCTTTCCCACTTCACCCGGCTGGTCAACGCGAATCTGAACACAGCTTTACCGGGGGCCCTGGAGCTTAAGGCCGCCGGAGAAGACCTTCAAACATTCATCGGCTCCGTCCTTACCCTGAAAAACTCCTTTGTGGGCAAAGACCGCACGGGCAAGTATTACTCCGACACGCACGGCATTGCGATTCACATCCCAGGCAGACCGGGGAATCTGATTGAGTACTATCCCTCCTACTCCGGCCTGGCGTTTGAAAAGGCGTCCGGCTGGCAGGAATTCATACATTATCTGGAGAAAATCGGCTACTGAACCGGCCGCCTATGTCCAGCAATCCACCGCGACCGTATGAGGAGGGCAGTTCATTCCGGCCGGCTTTTTTTTTCCTTGAGCCAGGTCAGCGCCGCGCCCTCTCCGCGCTATACGGCTTCGCCAGAGCCGTGGACGACATAGCTGACGACATAGCTGCCGCGCCGCGGGAAAAAGAGACGGCCTTGGCCGAGTGGAAGGTCAGGCTGGAAGCGCTCTTCACCGGCGGCCCTGCGCAAAACCGGCTTGAGGCGGAACTGGCGTGGGCCACAGGGGCCTTCGCCATGGACAAAGGACATCTGCTGCTTCTGCTCGAGGGCGTGGGCATGGACGCGCGCCCGGCTGGATACGCCTCCTTTGAGGACCTGAAGCCCTATATGTACCGCGTCGCCTCAGCCGTGGGCCTTTCCTGCCTGGAGATCTTCGGCTGGCGAGGGGATCAGGCCGCCGCCTACGCCGAGAACCTTGGCTACGCCGTGCAGCTTACCAATATCATACGCGACGTATTCGAGGATGCGCGGGCCGGACGGACATACATCCCGCTGGAGGACTTTAAAGCCACCGGCTGCGACGGCGCCGCGCTGAAGGACTCCGTTTACCCGGAAAAGTTTCTGGACCTGATGAAACTTGAGGCCGGCAGGGCCCGCGGTTTTTATTCAGCGGCGGCCGCGCTGGCGGAGGGGACGGAAAAGAAGAAGATCCTGAGCGCCCTCATCATGGCACAGCTCTATAAGGATTTACTGGCAAAACTGGAAGCGCGCGGCTTCCAAACCGCCGGCGAAAGGGTGGGCTTGAACGGTTTTGAAAAATCCCGTGCGGTGTACAGGGCCTGGAGAAAGTCCAGGGCCGCGCGGCAATCGCCCGCGCATTAAGCGCGTGAGGAGACTGAAGTAAGGAGATTGACATGCTGAAACCTGATTCCTGGATACGCAAGATGTGCCTCAGCCAAAAGATGATTTCCCCATTCGTTGAGAAACTGGTAGCCCGGAACAAAGTTTCCTACGGACTATCCTCCTACGGCTACGATATACGCGTAGCCGATGAGTACAAGGTCTTTACGGACGTGCACAATTGCGTTGTTGACCCGAAGAATTTCAGTCCCGGGTCCTTCGTGGACATCAAAGCCCGCTGCTGCATAGTGCCGGCCCGCTCCTTCGCGCTGGCCCGCTCTGTGGAATATTTCAGGATCCCGCGCAATGTCATCGGGCTATGCATAGGCAAAAGCACTTACGCGCGCTGCGGCATAGTTGTGAATATAACTCCGCTTGAGCCGGAATGGGAGGGGCACCTTACGCTCGAGATATCCAACACCACCCCTCTGCCGGCCAAGATTTATTCAAACGAGGGCATCGCACAGCTTATTTTTCTTGAAGCTGACCGGGAATGTGAAACTTCCTATAAGGACCGGAAAGGTAAGTACCAGTCCCAGAGGGGAGTCACCCTGCCCAGGATACTCAAACGCAAATGATGCGCAATCTGACTGTGCGGCCGTGGCGCTGTCTCGCCGCGCTTTTGTGCCTCTGCGCCTTCGGCGTCCTGCCGTCATGCGCCGCAGCGCCCGCGACACGGAATCCGCAGGTTAAGACGGACCGGGCCGGCTACCGGCAGAAGCCGGGCCGCCACCAGGAAGCCATCGAGCGCTACCTTAAAGCTCTGGAGATAAACGGGAAGGATACGGCGGCGGTCATGGGCCTGGCGGCCGCCTACGAAGCCGTGCCGGACCTCAAAAAAGCTGAGGAGTTTTATGCCCGGGCGCTCGCACTTGAGCCCGAAAACGCCAGAGCCGGGGCCCGTCTGGACGAGATAAGGTTCTCACTGCTTTCCGCCGACCAGCTTCTGGCGGAACTGCGCGACCGCGGCGCGGCGGGCGGGAATAAAGCGGCCCCGGGCGTGGCCGACATAGAGCTGCTCAAAGCTATGCGCCTGGCTGAGCGCAACGGTGCGGTGGATTATCTGCGCTCCAAAACCGCCTATATCAAGAACCTGGTGTTTGAAAGGCGTGAGCAGACCCGGATCAGACTTCTGCTCACATCTGCCGGTCTTACCAGCTATCAGAAATTTCTCTCCATGGACGCCGTTAGCTTCTTTGAGAAGCAGGGCATCGCCCTGCAGGAAGTTTTCACCCTGCGCGATCTTACGGGGCAGCCTGTTTTTGATAAAAGCGGGGTCCTCACCACGGAAGGCACGCTGGCCTACCGGCAGGGAAAAGCCGGGGTCAAATCCTGGCTTATGCATTACGAGGCGGCCGTAATAACTCCGGAAGACGCAAAGCTTAACGAACAGATCAAAAATCTGTTGCAACGGAGCTACCTTGAGATATCGGAACCGGAATACCTGTGGCTGGCAAGGGTAACCACCTGTCCTGACGATGTGCTACAGGACCCCGCATGCAAAATGCAAATCCTCCGCACATCCAAAGCGCGCAGATATTTTCTGTTCTATCAGGACGGTTTTCCGGGCTGCAATGTGGCGCTGAACCTTTCTCTGGCGGACTACCGGGCGGGAGAAACCGACATATCTGAAGCCACAAAGGGAACTAACTTCTTCGGCACAGGCGGCAATAAGAAACACCGTTTGTGCGAGAACGGGAAGCTCTGGCAATAAGAAGCCCCGATGCAGGCAGCTTCCTCCTCAGCTTCCTTTTTTGGAGTAGGACAGCGCGGTCCGTATACGTTCAGCCCTGGCCTGTGAAACGCCCATCCTTCCGTCCTTTATCAGGCCAAGCGTCATAGCCATCCAGACCTTAAAGTCCCTGTTTACCATCTCGCTTGTCTTCGTCATACTCCCCCCTTCGTCAGGCGCTGCGCTTTCCAGCAGCAATCAGCCATGAGCATATCTTACGCGGCGCGTGTTTACAATGTATTGCATTATTGTTAACCGGCGCCATAAGCGCCGGCTAAAAGCTCCGCTTTTTACCTGTCCTTTATTTGTTAAAATATTCCTTATAGCGGTACAACACCGGAGAATGAGCGCGCTTGACGCATTCCGCGAAACACCCGGACACTGGAAACAGACAGATCGGAGGAAGCGGGCCGGGTGGTTGTCAACCGTCAGCCGGATGCGGGGGCTTATAAATGGAAAACAAACGAATCTGTCTTTTTGTCCTGCTTGCTTGCGCCGGCTTTTTTACCGGGGAACTATCCCCCGCGGCGAGCTACGAAGGGAAAGAAGCTGTTGATTATGTGAACACGGTAATCGGCACTCCTTATGCCGGCTTTAAAGAGGGGTTGGACGGCGGCGGAGCCATGCCCTGCGTGGGGAAGCCCTACGCCATGACAAAGTTTACGGCGCAAACCGCTGAGAACAAGCTGGGGCGCATGATGTACGTCTACGAAGATCCCGATATAATCGGTTTTATGGCCACGCATCAGCCCACAGTATGGATGGGGGACTACGGGTACGTATCGGTAATGCCGCAGCTCGGCTCCGTTAGACCGCTCCCGGAAGACAGGGCGCTGAAATACTCTCACGCAGACGAGACGGCCAAACCGCATTACTATTCGGTCTGGCTCGACGCCGGCGGCGGCAATAAGATCAGGGGTGAAATAGCGGCGGCGGGACACAGCGGCATCTTCAGATTCACATTTCCGGAAGCGAAGGAAGCCCGGCTGATCATTCAGGGCATTAATCTGAATCCGAAGATCACGAGCTGGGGCAATGAGTACGGACAGCGGTTAAAAGCACTCAAGGGATATGTCAGGGTGGATAAGGAAAAGAACGAAATAACCGGCTACAACCCGGACAGGATGTCTTACCAGATAAGTCCGGAGCTCCCCTCTTTTAAAGGCTATTTCGTCATCCGGTTCGATAAAAAAATAGAATCGTTCGGGACATGGGACGGGGACAAGGTGAACGCCGCGGCCACAGAGCAGTACGGGACCCGGATGGGAGCCTACATAAATTTTAAAACAAAAGACGGCGAAAAAGTGAATGTAAAGATAGCGTCCTCTTTTATCAGTCTGGAGCAAGCCAGGAAAAACATGCAAAAAGAGATCCCTGACTGGGATTTCGACAAAGTCGTCGCCGCCACCAGAGAGGACTGGCAGAAGAACCTGAGCCGCATCTCCGTGGACGAGGCGACCGAGGACCAGAAGGCCATTTTCTACACGGCCATGTTCCACACCCTGCTTTTCCCCAGGGAATTCTCGGAAGACGGCAGGTATTACAGCGCTTTTGACGACAAGGTGCACGAGGGCGTCGCCTACAACGATTATTCCCTCTGGGACACCTACAGGGCCCTCCATCCCCTGTTGATACTTATCCAGCCCGAGAGGGTCAACGCGATGGTGCAGTCCATGCTCCAGATGTATAAGGAAGGCGGACGCCTGCCCATGTGGCCCAATCCGGCGGAAACCAATATTATGATCGGCACACATGCCGACTCGGTAATCGCCGACGCGTGGGTGAAAGGGTTCAGGGGATACGACGCGGGCCTGGCGTATGAAGCCATGCGCAAGGACTCCATGGTCCCGCCGGACAACGACACAAACACTCCGTGGGGCGACCGGGACCACTGGACCGGCTACGAGGCGCGGGGCGGCTTGACTTACTTCCATTCTTTAGGCTATGTACCGGCTGACAAGACCAAAGAGTCAGTCTCCCGCACGGTCGAATATTCCTACAATGATTTCTGCGTATCCAGGCTGGCCAGGGATATGGGTAAATCCGGGGATTATAAGCGGCTGATGGACTGGTCCGGGAACTACGCCAATCTCTACAATAAACAGACCGGTTTCCTGGCGCCCAGGCTGTATAGCGGAGCCTGGCATGAAAAAACAGACGAAGGGTTTACGGAAGGAAGCCCCTGGACATATCTTTTCGGCGCCGTGCATGATATACCGGGGATGATAAAATTGATGGGCGGCAAAAAGAAGTTTTCAGCCCGGCTGGATGAGAATTTCTCAGGAGGGCATTACCGCCACGACAATGAGCCGGGTCATCACTACATTTACCTTTATAATTACTCAGGCCAGCCCTGGAAAACCCAGGAGTTGGCCAGGAAGCATACGGCGACAAACTTCCTCAACCGGCCGCTGGGGATCAACGGCAACGACGACTGCGGGCAGATGTCCGCCTGGTATATTTTCAGCGTAATGGGGTTTTATCCGGTCACCCCGGGCACGGATATTTACGCCATCGGAGCCCCGCAGTTTCCGGAGCTGACCCTGAACCTATCCGCCGGCGGCAAACCGAGGCAGCTAAAGATAACCGCCAAAAATCTTTCGGAAGAAAACAAGTACGTGCAGTCAGTGAGTCTTAACGGAAAGCCGATAAAGAAGCCTTTTATTAGCCATTCCGAGATCATGGGCGGAGGTTCGCTTGTCTTCACGATGGGCAAAGCGCCGAATTACGCCTGGAAATAAAAAGGGCTGAGATTAATAAGGAGAGGCATGAAAAAAGCATTACCTGTGTTTCTGGTGTTTCTGGCCATGGGCTTCGGCGACGTTGTAGGCCCGATGGTGAGCCTGGCCAAGGATACGTTCGCGCTTTCAAATTTTATGGCGCAGCTGCTGCCGTTCTCCGGGTTTCTGCTGTTCGGCCTGCTTTCCGTTCCGATGGGCATATTGCAGGACCGGCAAGGAAAGAAGAAGGTCCTCCTGCTGGGCTTGATCGTGGCACTGGCCGGGCTGCTCCTCCCCATGTCGGCAGGAATGTACGGGCCTGAGCCGGTGTTTATGCCGGGCGACTTCACGAAATTCTATGTCCTGCTCGCCTCCATCTTCCTGCTAGGCGCCGGCGCGACCACGCTGCAGGTGGTGGGCAACCCGATAATGCGCGATATCTCCCCGGAAGGCGATTACTCCCGCAATCTGTCGCTGGCCCAGGCCATCAAAGCCATCGGCTCCTCGCTGGGGTTTCTTCTGCCGCCTGTAGCAGTAGCCGTGTTCGGGCTTGCCTGGCCGCTGCTTTTTCCAATTTACGCGGGCATCATAGCGGTGACGCTGGCATTCTGCCTGCCGCTGCGCGTGACCGAAACCCGGGACCCGGCGGCCAAGCCCGCCACCTTCGGCTCCTGTTTCGCGCTGCTGTTCGGAGACGGTTTTATTCTGACAATGGTGCTCGCCATCTTCCTGTATGTTGGAGCCGAGGTTTGCTTCAGTTCCGGGGTGCCGCTGCTGCTCCGGGAAAAATTCGGCATTACGGGATTCGGCCTCTGGGTAAGCTGGGCGCTTTTCTTCCTGCCCATTCTGGCCGGCCGTTTTGCCGGAGCGCTGATCCTCAGGAAAATAAGCCCCAGGAAGTTTCTGCTCGCCACCACGCTGCTTTCCGTAGCCGGCATCCTGTGCGTGTTCAGCGACCTGAAGGCGCTGACCTTCTCCGGCATTGTTCTGACCGGCCTTGGGTTTGCCAATATTTTCCCCCTTATCTTTTCCATAACCATCGACGCGAAGCCGGAGCGGTCCAACGAGATCTCCGGTCTTATGGTCACGGCCATCGTGGGCGGAGCGTTCATCCCGCCGCTGATGGGCCTGCTGGCCGACGCCGTTCAGTCTGTCAGGTCCGGCTTCCTGGTTCCGCTGGCGGCGGTGCTCTACATCGCCTGGGCCGCGCTGTCAAACCTGAAACGTCAGACAGCGCCCTGACAGGCGCTTGCTAAGCATAGGCCAAAGGCGCCGGATATTTCAGGAAATGTTAAAGAATTTACTTTTGGCTTGTAAAATTGCTATGATAGACACAATATGATACAGAAAACAACTTTACCCAGCGCAAAAGAAATGGACACCACACGGAAGTGGCATTATTTTGATGCCTCCGGCCAGATACTCGGCAGGCTCGCCTCCAAAATCGCCATCCTTCTTATCGGCAAACATAAACGGACCTACACGACCAACATGGACTGCGGCGACTTCATCGTGGTAACCAATGTGGCAAAGGTGAAGGTCACCGGAAACAAGGAAGAGGATAAATTCTACTTCCGCCATTCCGGCTACGCCGCCGGCGCCAAGACTGTCCCCTATAAACGGCAGATGGAGAAAGATCCGACCAAGGTGCTTGAATTGGCCGTAAAGCGCATGCTGGACTCGAACAAACTGCGCCAGGGACGCATGAGAAGGCTTAAGATGTTCTCGGGAGAGCAGGATCAGTACGGGACTAAAAACGATAAAAAAGCTTCAGTTGTAAAAGGATAATTTTATGGAAAAAAACATCATCGCGGCCACAGGCAGAAGAAAAACATCCGTGGCACAGGTAAGGCTGGTTCAGAACGGAGAGGGCAAAGTAACGGTCAACACCAAGACCCCGGAAGTCTATTTCGGCAATAATCCGCGCCTGAAATATGTGATAACCTCCCCCTTCGACCTGGCTAAAGACCAGAAATTCGACTGCATCGCCAAAGTCAACGGCGGCGGACTCTCAAGCCAGGCCGGCGCTATACGCCATGGCGTGGCCCGCGCTATAGCAAGCCTCGGCGAGAGCTTTCATCTATCCATGAAAAAGGCCGGGTTTCTTACCCGGGATCCCAGGATGGTGGAAAGGAAGAAGCCCGGCCAGCCGAAAGCAAGAAAGAGATTCCAGTTCTCCAAGCGCTGATCGGCGCCTGGGAATTCAGAACGCGGGAAGGAAAGTTTCCTTCCCGCGTTTTTTTACGCCTGAGTGCAACCTGAACGCACGGACCGCGCCGCATGTATTATTTGTTAAAATAAAGTGATGAGATTCCTTCTGAAATTCACAGACCGGCCGCGCTATGAACTGCAGCGGCTGACGCTTGAGCTGGCCGCTCTCTGCCTCTCCGCCGCCTCCCCAGGCTCCGGCTCAGGCTCAAGTGGCCGCTTTCTGAGTTTTTCGCAAGCCGCGACCAAGGCGAGGCCGCTGCTGCAGCGCTCCGCCCCTGGCCGGTCCGAACTTCTGGCAGCGCTTGAAACAGCCTGCGCCCGCCTGGAAAAAGCGGTACTGGATATGAGCCTTTACGGGCCGGAGCCAGACGCGGAGTCGGCGGAGGCGCTTCATTTTATCGCCGGCGCGCTGCGCCTCCAGGCCGACTTCATCGCCAGTCCGGCCGGAGCGGCCTTTCTGCCGGAGGCCGCGAAGCATAGCGCCTCAGCCTTGCGGGGTCTGCGCCTGGCGATACGGGCGGCGAAGCTGGATACCGGAGATTTTATCCCAAATCTTAAATTTTGTACGATATATGAAGATCTGGAGAAAACCGTAATAGCCGTTGATGATTACGCCGAGCTCCTCGCCCGTACGCTCTCGCCCCTGATCTGAACGGAGACCCTCGCTATGAAAAGACTGACTGCTATCCTGGCGTTCTTAGCCCTGGCTTTCGCGCCGAAACTGTCGGCGCTGACCATCTCGATCTACCACACCAGCGATGTGCACGGCTGGTACTCCTCCCGCACCGCCTCGTGGGATAAAGACAATTCCACGCGCTCTATCGGGGGATTTGCCGCGCTGTCAGAACTGGTGAAGCAGGATACGAATCCGCATATACTTCTTGATTCCGGCGATACATTCCAGGGCACCCCGGAAGGCAATCTGACCAAAGGCATGGCAACGGTGCGCCTAATGAATCAGCTCGGCTACTCGGCGGCGTTGGCCGGCAATCATGATTTCGATTACTCGGAGGACAACCTCAGGGTTCTTGTATCCAGCTCCGTTTTTCCCTGGCTAGGAGCTAATGTATACGTTAAAGCTACCGGCAAGGAGCCAGCGTATCTTAAACCTTACCGCATAATACCGATCGCCGGTAAAAAAATAGCCGTTATCGGTATAGCAGGCGGGCATACCACAACCTCCACCCTGCCCACACTGGTTAAACACCTGGAATTCCGGAGCGAAACGGCCGAGGCCGCCTATTGGACAAGGGAGGTAAAGAGGCTCTACAACCCGGACGCCATAGTGATCATGGCCCATATCGGATTCGGCGGGAACATAGGCCAGAAAGCCGATATTTCAACCTGGACCTTCACTACCGGGGACACCGGATACGGAACGCTTTCCATAGCCAGGGCTGCCAAGGGAGCCAGCGTGGTGATAGGCGGACACAATCACGTCGGGCTCATGAAAGGCTATCCGGACGTCGAAAGCGGGATATTGATCGCCGAAAGTTACTGGGGGCTCACGGATGTCACAAAGATAGTGCTCAATTTCAACGATGCAACCGGAAAATATCTCGGGGCTGAAGCCACGCTTATTCCGCTCTGGACCGACCTGACCGGAGAGGATCCGGAAGTGCTTAAGACCATTCAGAATTTCAGCGCCTCAGTCGATAAAGAGATGGGAGTCGTACTTGGAGAAAGCTTGACCGACCTGAGCACCGGGGGGCCGGGCCTGGACTCTCCGATAGGGAACTGGGTGACCGACGCTATGCGCCGGCAGGCCGGAACGGATCTGGCCTTCCAGAACTCGGCAGGCATCAGGGCAGGTATGAAAAAGGGCCTGGTCAGAATGCGCGATCTTTACCAGATCATGCCCTTTGAAAACACTCTGGTCAAGCTCAGAATGACCGGGAAGCAGGTTCGAAAATTGATCGAGGATAATTTACGGGGCACGCACTCAAGAATGCAGCTGTCCGGCCTGCTGGTGAAATACAGCGTCGCCCAGGACGGCAAGCTCTCCGGCGTTATCCTGGAAAAAGACGGCAAGGCCATTCGCCCGGAGGCTGAATTCACCGTAGTTACAAACAATTATCTGGCCGGCGGCGGCACGGGCGGCGCCGCGTTCAAAGAAGGCGCAGGGCTTACAGACACGCTGTTACCGGTACGGGACCTCCTGATAAAGGACATCAGAGAGAATTTCCCCGTAACGCTGCCGTCTAGCGGCAGATTCGTAAAGTTCGATTAGGGGGCTAAAACCAAGTGGACAAGAAGCCGGCGATAAAAACAGCAGGCAAGCTACTCGCCTTATGTTGCGTTGCGCCCCTGCTCCTGCTCTCATTTTCAGCCTGCGCCCGAACCGACAAGATCACTATCTACGCTACAGCGCGCGCAGGCGGCTGGCTCTGGGCAAGAGAGGAGACCGGTGCCGCAGGCAAAGCTGGAGAGGTCGGCGGCTACGCGGTTCTGCGGAATGTATACTCCCAGGAAAAACACCCGAAGCTAGCGGTGGACCTGGGGAACTGGTTCAGCGAGACGCAGGAAGGCCGCCAGACCAGGGGGCTGGCAGCCGCAGAATGCATGAACACCATCCCTTACGCGGTCTCCGCCCTGGGACCGGAAGATCTCACGCTCTCACCCGCTGATCTTGAAAAGCTGGTCCGGGCCTCTTCCTGCGCCGTACTGGCCTCCAACCTCTACCTGAGGGACAACAAAAAACCGCCTTTTTTAAAAAGCCAGCATATTGTTTCCCTGAACGGAATAAAGATCGGGTTTCTCTCCGTAGTTGTGATGGATCCGGATAAATTCGGCGTTCAGCGCTATCTGCCCAACTATAAATTTGAAAAAGAGAGCTATGAGATCGAGCGTTCGCTCAAAGCGCTTAAGGACAGAGGCGTCGGTCTTACCGTGCTGCTTCTGGGCATCAACCCGCACAAGGCGGCCGGGGACGGATTTTACGCCTCCTTTCTTCAGAAACTCCCGCGGCTGGACCTGGTTATAACCGACGACCCCGGCCTGAAAAAGCCGCTGCGGCTGGGCAGGACCTGGGTAGTCTCCGCTCCACATAAGCTGACGGCCGCTGCCAGGATAGAGCTTTCTCTGGATCGGGACACTAACCGCCTTATAAGCGTAAAAGCGGCGGCGATACGGCTGGACAAAAACAAATTCGGTGAAGATAAATACGCGCTGGAAACAGTAAACCGTCAGCGCCGGGCGATGGTCCGGGTTTTCTCCAGGCGCCTGGGAGCGGCTTCCGCGGATATCCTGAGATACGAAGGCTCGGCCTCCCCCCTCGGCAATTTCACGGCGGACTGCATGAAGCGCTGGGCCAGATCCGACGCTTCCATTGTGAACAACTCCGTACTTGGCGGGGACATACTTAAAGGCCAGGTCACTTCCGGCGATCTCCACCGGGTTATCCCGTTTGACACCAGCGTTGTTTTCGTGAAAATACGCGGCGAGGACCTTAAAAGCGCGATAGAGACGGTTTCCGGAGATATAAGCGTTTCCGGCATGGAGATAGGGATGCAGGGGCCAGGAGTGGACCGGCTGATGATAAATGGCGAGCCGGTCAGGCGCGACCGCATCTACCGGGTTGCGGTCCCGGACTCCATCGTGAACGACAAGGACTACTCCCTGCTCTCAAGCGCCACGGAGTTCGCCAATTCCAAGCGCCTGCTGCGGGAAGTGCTGGGCTGGTGTTTTTCACGCCAGGCCGTAACGCCGAAGCCGGACCTTAATCGCATTACTAAGGCGGAATAGAGGTTTAATCATGTTCCAGGCTATGGATGCCTTTTTTAAAAGATGGATGCTGCGGTTCAAAATATTTTCTTTCCTGGCGGCGACATGGGCCGTTTTTTTCAGCGTATTCACCATTATGGGCCTGCGCGCGGGGTTTGAATACGACGACGGCCTGGTGTTCTCCACCCCGGCTTACAAAACAGCGCAGAAGTCCGGAGCGGAAACAGGCTCCAGGGATTACTGGAACGCCGTCAACCGCGCCTTTAAGCTTGAGCGCGCCAAACCCGCCGTGTGGCTTACGGCCTGGCTCTGCAGGGTCTTCGGCTTTAAAGTGGCCATCATCTGCCAGCGCGACCCCGCCGGCTCGGATTCGCTGGCGCAGAGCTGGAAGCCGCTGGCCCAGGACTTCTTTTTCACCGGAGACGAAAATCAGAAGTACGAGCTCCTTGAAAAAAAGCCCTTCACGCTGTATTTCGCAGTTTCAGATTCAGACGTCATTCAGGCACGTAAAGCCGGGGTATGGGCGGTCCGGATAAGAAAGAATAAAAGTTCCGTCCTGCCTGGCGAAGCCACCCCCCGCAAGTTTAAGGAACCAGTGCTCCCCCTCTCGGAGTTTTGATACTCCTCCTCCGGATTAAACTGTAATTTTCCTGAATTTCTGCCTGGTAATTTGATAAAATATAGGTACGAGATGATAGATTGGAGGAGTTAAATGAAAAGCACGCCTAAACATCTTGTGCTTACAGCGCTCGTTATATCTCTTACTGCGTCCGCCTATGCTTTTGACGAAGCTCGGACAGATCTTCCCCCTCGGCTTAATTCAGGCAACAGCGCCTCCCTTTCTGCGGGAAAGGGCCAGGACGACGCCGCTATCAATGATCTGCTCAGAAATGTGGAAATTTACCTGTCCGCGGCCAAATCAGTGGGACAGTACGAGAAGGATCTTAAGGCTCGCCTGAAAGCCATAGACTCCATCTGGGAGTTGGGCGAGATAGGCTCGCCGCAGGTAATGGAGAAACTTAAACAATTTTACGCGGAAGCCGACGACACCATCAGAATGAACCTGCTGGTGAGCATGGGCAAGCTCAAGCCGAATCCATATTCCGCCCCCTATATACGCGCCGTGGCGGCTTCCCCTGAGGAGTCCGGGTTCGTGCGCGCCGCGGCGTTCGAAATGCTGGATGTTTTGGGAGAAAGCCTGGCCGCCGGAGACTTCGTCCCCTCTCATAGAGACGGAATAGAACGCGGGGATATAATTTACAGAGCCGGTATTTTCGGCACTTTGGACCCTGAGACAAAAAGGCATCTGCCGGTGGGGCATGTTGGAATTTTCACCGGAACGGAGGTCAAAGACGGGCGCATATATGTCATGATTTCCGACGCCAACACCAACGATGCCATCCCCCCCGGGGTACGGAACATATCCTCATGGGAAAATTTCACCGGGCATTTTAAGCACCCCTATTACGGAAACCGCACCTCCGCTGTCCGCCCCTCTGAAGCGCAACGGGATCAGATTGTCAGCTTGGCGCGGGAAATGGGGACCAGAGGCCTGCGATACAGCACCACGCATTTCAAACAAAAGGGCCCGGATGAATATGACTGCGTGGGTTACACTGAATACCTTTATGAGCAGGCGGGGCTGAACCCCACTGAAAACAAATATGAAACCGGCCCGGGCTGGCCGCTGACGCCATGGGAGCAGTTCGAGGCCACCAACTCCAACATCCAGAGCGGCCCTCCGTATGCGCCGCCCGCAAAAAACCCCGACGCGGCCGTCCCGGCTGGCGCCGCAGCGACACTGAAAAACGGTTTATTCGGTGTCAGCGGCGGGCAGGAGGACATAGCCACGCACTTAACTCCCGTAAGAGCCGAATAGCAGAGGCTTACCCCCCGGCCGTGCCCCTCCGAGTGAAGCAGTTGCTAAATACTCGCAAAACTAATAAAATATACTTGTTAATGATGCAAGACTGTATTTTCTGTAAAATTGCGGGGCACGAGATAAACGCCAGGATAGTGCATGAGACGGACGAATTGGCAGCGTTTCAGGACCTGAACCCCCAGGCGCCGACTCATATTCTGATAGTGCCGAAAAGACATATAACCAGGCTCTCGGCGGCCGCGCCGGAGGACATAGCGCTTCTGGGCAAACTGCAGTACGCCGTAAAGGAAATAGCAGAGAAACTGGGAGTAGCGGATAATTTCAGGCTAGTTACCAATAACGGGCGGAAAGCAGGGCAGTCGGTGGACCATCTTCATTATCATCTGCTTGCGGGACGGAAGATGAACTGGCCCCCGGGCTGACCATCCGGAAGCGACCGGAGCCGCATACCGCTTACTGTTTTAAAAAAGGTGGTGATATCCGTGGTATTCATTAAACTCAGAGATGAAGAGAACATAGAGGAAGCCCTTAGGCGCTTTAAGCATGAATGCGAGAAAAACGGCATTCTGAAAGAGATCAAGCGCCGGGAGCACTACCTGACCCCAAGCCTCAAAAAAAAGCAGAAGTCAGAAGAAATGAGGCGCAAACTGCGCAAGAGCAGAAGGCCGTATTAACCTCTTGTGATGGAAGCCTGTCCCCATGCCAATAACTGGCGTGGGGACGTTTTCACTCCGAACAAATGACCTCTCACCCGCTCTCCGATTCCATACGGGAAAAGCTCGACATCGTCGATGTTGTGAGTGATTATATCCCCTCGCTCCGCAAGGCAGGGCGCAATCATAAGGCGGTCTGCCCGTTTCACAGCGAAAAAACCCCCTCGTTCACTGTCAGCCAGGACAAACAGATCTTCTACTGCTTCGGCTGCCATGAGGGCGGGGACATGTTCAAGTTTGTAATGAAAATAGAGGGGTTTACGTTCGTGGAATCCCTCAAAAAGCTTGCGCAGAAAGCCGGCATTCAGTGGCAGGAAACCGAATACCACCAGCTCAGCGCCAGGGAGCGCGAACGGCTTGATATAAAGAAAGTCCTGTCAGCTGCCGCGGAATTCTACAAGAAACTGCTTTTTTCTTCCAACGGGGAGCAGGCCCGGCTGTATCTGGGCGGCAGAAAGATAAGCAAGGCGTCCGTAGATCGTTTCGGGCTCGGCTTCGCGCCTGGCGAACCGTCCCTGACCTCCGAACTCGAGCGCCAGGGCTTTTCAAAAGAGATAGCGGTCGCTGCCGGGCTCGCTACGGTACGGGACAGCGGCCAGGTCTGCGATTACTTCAGGAACAGGATAATGTTCCCCATACACAACGCCGCCGGGGAAGTTATAGCCTTCGGCGGACGCGCAGGAGAAGATCAGCAGCCTAAATACCTGAACTCCCCTGAAACGCCGCTTTTTTCCAAGCGGCGCACACTTTACGGCATCTACGAAGCGCTGCCTCAGATCCGCAAAGAGGGTCGCCTTCTAATCCTAGAGGGATATATGGACGTGATAGCCGCGCATCAGCACGGAGTGACCTTCGCCGTGGCGCCTCTGGGAACAGCCCTGTCCACGGACCATGCGGCTTTCATCAAGAGATATTCCAGGGACACCATCCTGATGTTCGACGCGGACGACGCAGGTATAACGGCCTCGGTCAGGGCTTCCGATATTTTTATGGACGCGGGAATGTACGTTAAGGTCGCAGATCTGGGGGAAAGTCTGGACCCGGACGAATACCTTAACGAATACGGGCGCGAGGCTTTTGACGCTAAGCTGGCGCAGGCGGCGGACCCTCTGGAATTCAGGATCTCTGCCCTGCTGCGCGGCCGCCAGGGGCCGCTGGCGTCGCAGGATAAGGCGAAGCTCATTGAGGCCCTTCTGGATACCGTGGTGAAGCAGGGCGATGAAATACTCAAGAGCGAATGGGTAAAAACGCTGGCCTCCCGCTTTGACGTCACGCAGGAATCGGTGCTGCGCCAGCTCAAGAAAAAATCCGCCTTCGCACCGGCGAAGTCGTTTTGGGCCAGACGATGCTTGGCGCGCAGCCGCAGCAGGGGCGCTTTCCATTCGTCGTAGCCTGAACCGTGCTCCGCGCTGTCAAGCATGGCTTGGACTTTGGCCTGGATGTCCTTGACCTGTATCTTTTCCAGGGAATCCAGAAGGAAGTGCGCTTCAAGCATGATGACGGCAACTCTCTGTCCGTCCGTGGTCGCCAGTTCCCGCAGGCGGGCA
>CAZPMW010000022.1:0-25583 GCA_964587805.1 uncultured Elusimicrobiaceae bacterium | reverse complement strand
AAAACTGCAAACTAACTTTTTGCCCAAAGTGTCCAATCCTTGCTGAAACTCAACAAAGGGAGGTCCGCTGGAAAAAGTTTACAAGTGGCTGAAAATGTGTTAAAAAAGCAGTAGTAGGGGTGGGTCAATTTTGGTTGCAATTAGAGGGTCAATATTGGTTGCAACTTTACACCCCAGGGACCCGCCTATTTATAATCTTTATATCCTTATTATAAGCCCCAAAGCCAATAGCTGGCGGTTTATTTGAAAACGGCCCTTACCCTGGTTATAGATTTTATAGAATAGCACTTGCGCAATTTGTTTATTCATGGACCGCATCATAAGGAGTTGGTTAGCATGGCTATAACTTGCACGGATAGGATGCGACTTGCCGTTCTTCTGTTTCTTACACTGACACTTAGTGGCGTCAAAACACGTGCGGAAGACAACACCGTAGCGATGAAACTTGAGGATTTCCTATCCAGTCATTCGTCTATAGAGAAAGTAGTAAATATCCGAGTTGAACCCGCGAGAGTGTATTTTGAGAATGGACGAGACGCCCAGTTTCTAAATTTTGATTTTGCTGTCGAGGGATTGACCGACAAGGAACTTATCCTGAAGTTTGTAAAAGTGGGAGTGTACGATAAAAAGGACCGCCTGCTTACCTTCAGATTCCTTAACCACAATGGGGCCGAAACACCAGGGATCAAGACTATCGGGAAGACGGTCATACAGGGAAAAGAAAAATTGGATATTTATAACCCGTTCTTCGAGTTCCCAAAGCGACTAAGGATCGCATACCTCAGATACACTTTCACCTTTTTCGAGAGGAGCACTGGGAAAGAATTCTACTATGGAAACATCATCGTACGGCCAGAGAAATTCGCACAGAGAACAAAGCTCTCCATTCCGTTAAAGGGCCTAATAGTAGTTACCGACGGTCATGACTATTACTCGCATCATCGCCGGTTATTCGCCCTGACAGGAATAAGGGCCGCGACCGATAACACGATCCAGACTAATTTTGGCCGTTTCTCGGTGGACTTGACCCTCTTAGGTGACAACGGTAATATGCGGAGCATGAATGCGGACGAAAAGACTTCCAACTATGATTTTAATCATACCGATATTAGGAAATTTTATACGGATGGTTCGCCCGTTTATAGCCCAGCTGTCGGCGAGGTGGTAGAGGTGGTGCAAGGCCTGGACGACCTCTACGACCGGCAATTCGATGATGAAAAGACTGCGCGGGAGAACCGGCTAAAAGACTATGCCGGGAATTATGTAATTATAAAGCACTGCGAGGGGGAGTTTAGTCACCTGTTCCACCTGCAGAAGGGGAGCATAAGGGTGAAGGCAGGAGAGAGAGTGAAGCGCGGCCAGGAACTCGGACGGATTGGCTTTTCAGGGGCTGCCTCATTGTATTCACACCTGCACTACCAGCTTATGAATGGTAAGGATTTTTTTAAGGATGAGGCTTTACCATTCCAGTTCAGCGACGTAATCCTCGTGCTCGGCGACCATAAAGAGAAATTGAAGACTGCCGCTATCGATACCGGCGATTTAATTTATAACAAGTAACAAATTTACTCTATGAGGATTAATCTCTGCCTGCTCCAAATAAGCAGTTGTCCAAACCTGGTGCAGGGAGGGGAACCGGCGACATCTTCAAAATCGATTTTAACCTTTAAAAAGGCCTATTTTCAGAGCACAGGCGATAACAGGCTTGC
Organism: uncultured Elusimicrobiaceae bacterium; assembly: GCA_964587805.1. Taxonomy (GTDB): domain Bacteria; phylum Elusimicrobiota; class Elusimicrobia; order Elusimicrobiales; family UBA9959; genus YA12-FULL-51-18. The sequence continues at coordinate 23,874 of CAZPMW010000022.1, read as the reverse complement.
TTTGGATCGCCATTAGACAGGTTCTAACCGCGTATACCCAGCGACCCATTTTAGGCAGTATGTCCCGCCAATAAATAGTTGCAAAATTCGTTCACAAAAAGCCCCGCATAATTTTAGTTCCTCGAATCTGGAAAAAGCATATTGTTTCAGCAGTTGATCCTGCCCGACTTCTACCTTGACTACCTGAACAGTTCCTGAGTCGGGCCTTTTGCCTACGGGTGCGTGGGCCTTTAGCCTTTTACAAGGTATACACCTCTGTCCTACAATGGAATGCATGAATAGAGCCATTGCGATACTAATCTTATCTGGGTTTGCCGCAAGTTCAGACGCTGCCGGAATGAAAGGGCCACCAGAGTTCAGCGATCTAGCCCTGAAAGCCGCCGATATTAAGGCTGCTTTAGGCGACATTGATCTAAGCGCTGCCAAACTACCTCCGCTTCCAGTTGCCGCTGTCTCTGCCGTCAGCGAAATACCTTCATATCCGCCAAATTATATTGATTACAAAAGTGAACCGGGTTCCGGACTTAATTTTATAGAGTTGCAGCCTTTTCATCACGAGATAAACCCAAAATGGAGCCCGGTAATACAGGATATAATGAATCATGCCCCAGGAGCTGAAAATTCCTTCGGCGACTTAGTAACTGACGCGCATGAAACCATTCATGACATCAATTACTACCTCCGTAGCCATAAAGCCAGCACAACATCTACCAAGCCGCAAGGTTTCTATATCGGGAATAACCTGGCCGTTCTGTTGCCTGAACCTAAAATGAACAAATCGCAGATCAAGCAATTCATCCCCACAAGTTTGCACGGTTTCAGGTATGAACATTACATAGGAACGGCGGAAACCGATGGATATTCTTCACTCTTCATCTTAAACGAATTCACCGCCTACATCCACGGGACTGAGACTCTAGTAGATTTGGCGCAATACGGTCTTTGGACCGGTGGGAAGCGCGGTGCGAGCGGACCCGTAGAGTTTCTTGTTTACAGCCTTGCTACCGGCATGGCTCTGAAGGTGAACGAACCTGATTATTACGGGGATAATCCGCAATTCCGCGAGTTTCTGGGTTTTATGACTAAGCGCGCCATGAAGACATACTCGGCTGCCGCACAATTTTCGGAATTTAATTGGGATGATAACGACGCGAAGATCCATGCTGCGCTGAAGGAAAGCCCCGAAGCCGCCCCCCTGCGTGCATATGCGCAGGAATTGTTCGGCGCGGAATGGACGCGCACGAACCTTGGTTTCTAAATCCACACACCTAAAAAAATCGCTTCGTTCCCAAAATCGACCAACTTAGGCTGAGGAAGAATGGGGAAAGGGACCTTCTCTACGGAATATCCTCCACATCCTTAGAATCGATAAAGAAGTTACAAAAGTCGTCCACTAAGGGACCCGCCTTATATTGTTTATATTCTTTATAATTCATCTTACGAGGAACAATGCTTTTGTTTCTTGTTTTTTTATTGTCATGACCTATTTGATAGAATGTCAAAATTGGGAAAGACAAATGCCAACTGTTTCTTAGAGGAAATTGGAAATGAAAAAAAGAAAAACATCAAAAACAGCGCTGGCGGCCTCACAAAGATTTATAGAAGGATATCGTTGCTCTGAGGCCATCCTTACATCTTATTGCGAAAAGTTTGGACTTGATAAGAACCTTGCTATGAAGATTGGCTGCGCTTTCGGAGGAGGACTGGGGAGCAACGGGGATGTTTGCGGTGCAATAACTGGCTCAATAATAATCTTAGGGTTAAAGCACGGCAGAACAAATAAGAATGATTCCGACACACGCCTAAAAACGGACAAACAAGTTCAAACATTCCTGAAAAGATTTAAATCAAAACATAGGCATATCAGATGCAATGATTTGATAGGGTTCGACAGAAGCACCCCAAAAGGCCATGATATAGCGGCAGCCACCGGGGTATTCAAAAGACTATGCCCGAAACTTGTGCAAGATGCGGCGGAAATCCTTGAAGAACAGTTGAAAACATCCTGACGGAAGAAGGAACTATTTTAAACCAAAGCTTGGTTTAGTTATTGTGGAGTGGGCAACGATAGAATTTTACAGTTACCATAACAAGGAGAATTATGAAATTGTTTTCGAACCCAAAATTCCTCGCTATATATTCTGGCAGCGTTACTGCAGCAGCGCTAATACTACTGATGCATGCATTTGCTCCCTTTGGAGATAAAAAGGCCAGATTTGAGGAAATAACGGTGCAACGCATCAATGTGGTGGAGCCGGACGGCACCTTGCGAATGGTCATGACTAACAAAACATTTTTCCCTGGCAATATTCTAAAAGGGAAGGATCACCCCAATAACACTAGGCCTCGCACTGCTGGAGTTCTCTTTTATAATGATGAAGGCACTGAAAACGGCGGACTTGTTTTCGCGGGGGCCAAGGGTCCGGATGGCAAAATATCAGCTGGCGGGGGGCTGTCTTTCGACCAATACGAACAGGACCAAGTTTTGCAGTTGCTGCAGTACGAGGTGGGGGGACAACGTTATGCCGGATTTAAAGTTAATGATGCGCCTGACATCTCCATGGATTATGCAGTTTCCGACACCCTGGACAAGATGAAGGACGGGCCAGCAAAAGAGGTAGAAAAAGCAAAATATCAGAAAACATACGGGTTAAAAAATCGTATTTTTATAGGCAAGAGATTCGATCATTCCGTGTCGATGGAATTGCGTGACCAAGAAGAGCGCGCACGCATTATAATCAAAGTTACACCGGAAGGGACGCCAATCATGCAGTTTCTGGATGAAAAAGGCAAAATAACCAGCCAGCTTCCGCCGCTAAAACGAATGTAGGATTAATTGTAAGTCTTTTGCATCCATTGGAAGCTTCGCTTATAAAAGCTACCGGACCATTTTATGGTCTGTGTGGGGGGGGGACCAGCGTCGCCTCCAAAATAGATTTTAACCCTCAAAAAGACCTGTTTTCGGCGAATAGGCCATCTCAGGCTAGCTCGGGATCGCCATCAAACAGGTTCTAACCTGGTCCAGCCAGCCACCGCAGAGTCTGAGTTCTTTATCATCCAAAAAGACAGTTCTACCTGCCCCCCCTTTGCGGAACGAAACAACCAGGTCCACATGCTGCGCCGAATTATTGGCGATCCCTGCCTTTAGCAACTTCATGTATCGCTTCTGCCCTGACGCAGTTTCCGGAGCATGTACATGCGCAATAGAAAACCCTTTACCCAATGCGATGTGCATAGTTCCGGACAGTTTCTCCGAAAATAGCGGGCGCAGCAGGACCTTTTTTAACGCCTGATTAAAACCGAAAGCTACTTCCCCGATGCGTTTTGCGCCGGTATCGCTGGTTAAAATCTGGGACAATAATTTCCTTCCATGTTTCGCCCGGTAATCCACAACCATGCCTCTACTAAATTTCAAATAAATTCCCTGCATGATTTGGGTGCCCTTGAACCGATATGGCAGATCGCAAAACACTTCTCCCTCCACACTGTTGGCATCGGGGCTGGTATACACCTCGCCGCACGGAATGTTGGTGTATTTGCCACCTATGTCTTGCAGCACAATGCTTTTAGAGATATTCAATTCAAGCCTGTAATCCCTGGGTTTTCCGGGCTCACGCGTTATCATGGTAATTAATTTAACCGGGCGCAATTTTGCCGCCAGGTTTCTAGATAATGCTTTAAGCACATCAGGAGACTGGACAGATGCCCGGCACACAGTATTTTTATACATTCTAAATGTCATCCCTTCAGTTTTCGCATGGGCCGGGGTCGGAAACATTGTGATTACAAAGGGAACTTTAAATCGTATGTCCTTAAGTTCCCCATATAGCCTCATTATCTTGCGCATTGCAACAGGGTTAAGATCTCGCATTGCCTCGGGGGTTTCCATCCCTAAGATCTCTATGTATTTAGTCATAGCCCTGTATCGCATCTTCTGCCACTCTGGCAATACTAGAGATTCCGGCTTTGCGTACTTTGCCACTGCGGCACCATAGACACGTCCGTTTTCATTGTCCGGTGGAACAATGAAAACATCCGCCATGGCGCCTGCTTTGAGGATTTTCTCCTGTAGAACCGCGATAAGCGGCCAAGATATTGCTTCACCCTTTACCATTATCACATCATTAGGCTTAGTTCCATGAAGAGAGTTGTTTAGAATGATATCAGCCCATTTATTAAGCACTGATTTTGCGATTGGACTTTTCACATTTGCCCCTTATCTCTTGCCAATTTACGCACCTCTCCCACTTCCTTAACCTTCCCCCTCGTAGCCTTTTGCTCCAGGTGATTGGTATCTCCGAACATCTTATAGAATGCTTCGCGCCTATCGCGTGGCAGGATTTTCACCATTTTGACTAATGCGCCCCAGTTTTCAGTCATCTCCATGCCCGCGATATCGAAGCCCTGTTTTAGTTTGAGGATAAGAATCGTTCGGTTTGTAGGTTTATGATGGCTGGAGATGCGCTCATAGCCTAACTCCTCAAGATAACGCGCAAAAACCTCGGAGAATTTTGTAAAAAGACCGCGGTTTTGAAACGCCGGGAGAATACCAGAGTTTCGCATGTAGAAAGTCTGAAAATCTTCTGCTTCGCCCATATGCCATCCTATTGGGTTGCCCTTCGGATCCAGAAATAAAAACCATTCATGATGAATAACGTTATAGAGATTGCGCAGTGGCGCTCTTAATGCCCTGTTCTCCTTGCTAGGCTGGAAACAGAAAGACTCACTCCCGCGTTTAAAAATCTTATCGTAAGCGGTTGCAATAAAAGCCCGCACATCCTTCTCATTGGAAGGCATAACGCTGAAGCCCTCTTTGGTCTTCAAGGGGAAATATTTACACCTTATCGCTTTGATATTTAGCTTCATAATATTTTTGCTCTCAATGCAGTCACGCTAATATGCCATAAGCGCAGAAATGATTAACAGGCGGCCTATGTGGTTTAAATCCCACCCATAAAATATTCTATCAAATGTAAGTCTTTTGACTTGTTAGGAGACATGTCTTGTGCGAGTTGCTTGTTTTTTTACTAGCGAATATGCTCTAGGCTAGGTCTCCAAGGTGTGCAAAAGACGTATATCCGGGCTATTTCCAGCGGGAATCGAGTTCTGCCGCGAGCTCGGCCAGCGCCTGCTTGTCTGCGGGCTTGTAGACGAGGTCCTGGTAGTCCGCCCGCTTGTCCAGCGCGTGGCCGAGGCCGGGGAAAAACTTGAAGTATAGGTTCGGTTTCTTCCAGGAGAGAGTGTTGGCCAACTGCAAGGCCTTAGCGTTATATGACGGCGTCTGGTTATCCAGCTCGCCCTGGAAGAATGAGACGTTGAAAGTGGCGTTCTTTAGCATCAAGGCCGGGGGTTTCAGCGCCGCCTCTTCTTCCCTCCACTCCGTGACTCCGGGCCTGTCCGTGAGCATGCTCGTCATCAGATTCGCGCCAATGAATTCGGAGCGCTCAAGGGTCCCGTTCTTGTCCTGATCGATGACCGGCATCTGACCAGCGAGGCTTTTGGCTATGGAAGTGTCGGCGGCCAGCTCTTCCGCGGTAAGGGTGCCGTTGTGGTCCTTGTCCAGAGAATCGAAATACTGGAGCGGACGATATACGGATTGTTCGAAGATGATGGTGTCCAAACTCTGTGTATGAAGCCCGATAAGCCCCACACCCGCAATAAGCTTGTTCCTGTCCGCAACCTGCAGGGCGATAAAGCATCCTTCGCTGTGGCCCAGCAGGTAGACCTTGGCGCCCGGGAAGGTTTTGGCCGCGAGCTTCGCGAAGGCCTCTGCGTCGCGTATCGTGGCGGTCAGGGGTTTCTTAATATATTTATTGAACTTCGATGTTTTGGCGAGAGCCGGGTCATTCTTCAACAGCTGCCGGAGCTGGTAGCCCCGCTTGTTGTAGCGTACCACAGCGAAGCCTTTCGCCGTGAGCGCCGCGGAGACGTCTGTAAAAAAATAGTTCTTCGTTCCGGGCGCAGAGACCGCGCTGAGATCCTCGCGCATATCCTGCGGCCCGGAACCGTGGAGCAATACAACCACCCTGTTCGCGTTCTTGTCCGTGGGATAGTCTATTTCGTAATTCAGCCGCAGGCCGTCGAAGGACTTAAGACTTTGCGTTTCTACTGCCCGGCATAAAGATGCCGCATTCAAGGCCACCAGCGCAGCTAGCATTAATTTCATCGTACGCCTCCAAGCAGCATTCCCATCTTCATTCTATCCCATCCCCCATGTTTTGTATGCTTTCGTCACTTTCGCGGGTGAACAGTTTTTCTACCGCCCGATAGATGTTTCGTGAATGCGCACATACGGCTGCGAGGCAAAAGCGCCAATGCCAATCAGGAAACCGAACTCATACCAGCGGCCGTTATTATTGGTCTCCCACACGCTTACTTTTGCGGTAGAAACACTGAGCATGAATGCTATAACAGCGGTAAGGCCATGCCACAGTCCACCCAGAAAACCAGCTGGTCTTGCTCCCTGAAGTTTATATTTGGAGTTCGCTCCCGGCATAGAAAAGATATTTGCCATGATTTTAGTTCTCCTTACAGTATAGTAATGTGCGTGGCGTCCAATTTGCCGGCACCAAATTATATTGAGCGCTTTTACTAATTGTCCTTATTTTTTGGTTGTCCCATCGGACCCAGCGCGTCCAACACCAGCTTCTTGGTCAGCAATTCCGGAAGCAGAATGGCGGCGCCGCCTGCCGGGTGAATCACGTAAAGCGGCACGCCGTTGCGGCCGTATTTGGCGAGTTCGGCCTGTATACGCCCGTCACGCCCGGTCCAATCGGCGCGAAAGGCCGCCACATCGGGCCGTGACAGCGCCGCGCGCACTTCCGGCGCAGCCAGCGCTGTGCGCTCATTCACCTGGCAGGACAGGCACCAGGCCGCGGTAAAATCAACTACCACGGTCTTACCGACAGCGCGGGCACTTTCCACCGCCTCCGGCGACCAGGTCCGCCATAGCGCATCCTGCGGCGCCGGGCCGGCGGCCGCAAGACTCCAAAGGACCCACAGCAACCACACCGCGGTGGCGAACATCGGCAACGATAAAAGCTTTTTAAGCACTATCATCCAGTTACCGGGGCGCGGCATCAACCGTATAAGGGCGGGCCAGGAAGACAAGAAGGCGTAAGGCGCGGCCGCGCCCAACCCCAGCGCGCCGAACACTGCCAGCACTTCTCCTGCTGGCCGCGTTACCGCCCACCCGAGAGTAGCGCCCATGAACGGGGCCGTACACGGCGCACCGGCGACCATGGCGAACACACCGGAGAAGAATGAGCCGATCCGGCCTTCGCGGGAAGAAAGCGAGACCCCCACACCCATCCACCTGGCGCCGAATTCAAAAGCTCCGAACAGGCTTAAACCCGCGAAAATGAACAGCACGGCCAGCGCGCCCACAAGCCAGGGGGACTGGAATTGAGTTCCCCAACCGAGCGGGGCGCCGGCGCGGCGCGCCACCACAAGCGTCGCAGCCAGGGCCTCGCAGCTCAGCACCACTCCGGTTGCGTAAGCCAGCGCCTCACAGCGGGCCCGCGAAGCATTGTAATCTTTACGGTTTAATAAACCCAGCGCTTTGAAAGTAAGCACCGGCAGAACGCAGGGCATCAGGTTCAGTAGCAGCCCCCCCACAAAAGCCAGGAATAAAAACCGGGCAAGGGCGCCATCCGAGCTTATCGGAACGGATACCTCCACTGGAGCAAATCCCGGACGGACCAGCACCCCCTCTACACGCGCCGGCATTTCCGCGCCTTGGGCTTGTTTTAAAGCGAGTTCCGTTTCCACAGGACTTACGCTGACCACGGAGCGGGCATTCACGAACGTGTCAGATTCCTTCGGAAAGAACTCGGCCAGCGGATGGCGGCCTTTCAGCCGCAGTTGAATTGCGTCACCGGCGCGCACAGCCGCATCAATAACCCCGGAGTCCGGCTGTGGAACTTTAGCCAGGGCCGCTGCCAGAGCCATAGCGTCTGCGGACCGCTCACGCCCCTCACCTGCTACGCCGATATTAAGCGTCAGTTCCGCTTCACCAGGCAGACACGACTCGCGGCATTCCAGCCACTCGGCCTTCGCGCTAAGCTGGGCCCGGGTTCCGGCACGAGCGGACACAGGCACGGTAAGCGTCAGCGGCAATATCACTTCTCCGTTATAGCCGAAATTGGTCAGCGGCGGAAATTCCAGACGTTCCGGGGCGGGCCAGGTAAGCGGGGAGGCGCTCCACCCCCGCGGCAACTGCCAAACAATGCTTGGAGCCAGCCCGGCGTCTCCCGGATTGCGCCAGTATACGTGCCAGCCGTCGCGCATCTTAAGGCGCAGCCCGGCTGTAAAGCTTTCGCCCGGCCGGGCCGCCGCCAGTGATGAAAGCAGCGATGCGTCGACATGCCCGGCACGGGCCGGGACGGCCAGCAACAGCAAGAGAGCGAGCATTTGGATCATACGATATTAATTCGCCGATGCGATGGAAGGGACAACCTCCAATATCTCCACCTCGCGGCTGGCCGATACCAGCGCCATGCCGAGCTTATCCTTAAGCGCGGTCTTGAGCGCATCATTGTTCCCTTCCTTCCATTCCAGGTCTATGTCATAGCGCCCTGTCAGCCCTGTTTCATCCAGCACTGGCATATCGAGCAAGTTTTCCAATAATTCCGTCAGATTGAACATCTTTGCACCCGATAAACGGGCAGACCCCTGCCCTGTTCTGCTGGAAAAGCCGCCATTGGCCGGAGCCAGCCCCTCATGATCGGGCTGCTTGTCGTATACCAGCACTAAAACCTGCTTTTCTTTGTTCTTACCGCGTACTTCCGCGCCATAGGCGGCTTTTATTGCTTGTTGCAGCAAAGGTTGAATCATGTTTTCTGCCGCCCTCGGCACCCGCACAGAGAAATTGAATCGCTGCATGGGAAGTGCCGACGAAACCTCCACCCTTATTGCGCTTGTATCATAAGCCTGGGCAATCAGCCGGCCTAAGTCCAGCCCCTTTAATACAGCGGTAATCGCCTCGCGGCTCGATGCGCGGCCGAACTCCATATTGCCGCTATTCGGGACGCTGTCTACATGCACCTCAAAAAGCGAAGCGGCGCGCGCATTCTCCTTAGAATCCGCAGGAGCCTCTTCCCGGGTATTGCAAATCTGCGCGATAGAAGAGACCGAACCTTTATCCGCCAGCAGCCGGAGCGCTTTCCCGGAAAGCTCTCCCGAAGCGGTATAGCGCAATATCACACCAGTACTACTTATCAGCACCGTTTGCGGGACCGAGCGGACGCCGAACGCGCGCCAGGCAGCGTCTCCATCAACTGCCGTTTGGCCGGCCATTGGCCGTTTTTTTATGAATTTCAGGATCTGCGTCGCTTTTTCCGTTGTAATGGAAATGAACTCTATGGGTTTTCCCTGCAGAACTCTATGCAGTTCGTTCATGCGCGGGATCTCAGCCACGCACGGAGCACAATCGGTCCTCCAGAACTCCAGTACTATAACCTTGCCCTTATACGCATTCCAGCCGGGGAAGTCGGAGATAACTCCGTCTTTCAGGAGTTTCATGCTCACTTTCGGCGCAGGTTGTCCCTCAGGTACAACCGCGGAGGCTATCACAGGCAGCAACGCCAGCACCGCCAGGGAACAGAATAGTTTTAAATCGAATTTCATTTTTTCTCCTTAGGGCAAGGATCCATTTCAATCATCTTTAACGCACGGGAAATTATCTCATCCGTATCCATACTATCCATGCAGTGCTCCGGTGCGGAGCATTTTTCCAAGAAGCCGACCCGGCATTTCCCGGTGCCGTATTGGCAGGGAGCAGTAATCCATTGATGCTCGCCATAGCCGAATATATCAGCCTCGGTGGGGCCCCATAACGATATCGCGGGGGTGCCGGTCATATGCGCCGCATGCATCATAAAGCTATCCACCGTTATAAGCAGATCCATGCGCCTGAGTAGCATTATGGACTCTTTTGGCGTCGCCGCTCCCGCCAGCGAATAAGCGTATTTTACCTTTTTGGCTCCGGGCTTTCCGAATTGTAATACAAGCGCCCCGCTATCGGTGAGAGCCTTGGCGATCTGCTCCCATTTGCTTGCTTCCATCATTTTTTTAGGTGCTGTACTGTCCGGAGCTATAGCCACGTTCTTCCCCCGCCATGGGATGTTGGCGGAGATCAGTTCATCTGAAACCCCGTCCATCGGTAGGTACAGGGTTTCCGGCACCGGCAGGTCCAGCCCGAACATTTTGGCCACCATCTGGAATGCTCTGGCAACGCTACCATTAAGCATTTCCTCGCTGAGCCCATACTTCACCGATATTACCCTGACCCCTGCGGGCAGATAGCCTATCTTATCTATTCCGGGATGCCCGGCCAGCATTTCCGTAAAAGTCGTGCGGCGTATCATGTTGTATTTTTTCCCGAGTCTGTCGTGCGCCATCTTTATGACACCTGAGATGAGCAGCATATCGCCTAATCCACCTATCGGGTCGATCCATTCAGTTTCCGTTGACATTGCAGACGCCCCCTTCATAGCGCAAGCCGGTTATCGGCTCGAAATATTTATTCAGGAACACCTTCGTCCCTTCGCACCATTCACTTTTATGGCGCAGGTCGCCGTGCACCGCCAGCGAATCCATCGGACAGCCCCCATGGCAGATACCCCAGAAGCGGCACCCCTTGCAATCCCCGGTTTCCAGCACCGAGGAACGCTCCAGCCAGTCCTTGCGTTTCTGGCGGCCGAACACCTCACTGATGGTAGTATCCTGTATGTTGCCGTAATCAACAAGATTCCAGTCCGCGGAGCTGCTGCAGTGAGAAAGCTGTCCCTGGGGGCCTACATACATATGATTGTTCCCGCACTGGCCGCTCCTGGTGCAGACCTGCCCGGTCCCATGCTTGAGATAGTATCCCATATATTCTGAGAAGGGACGGACCTTGCCGTACCGCGCGCGGGCCGGCCACCACAACTTGAACATTTCACCCAAAAAGTCAGCGTACTCTTCGGCCGTTATTTTTAAGCCCAGTTCGTCTCCGCCATGGGTAAGTATCGGGTTTATCATCAGATTGCTGGTAAGATTTGTTAAAAAATAGAACAGCTCTTTCGGCACTGCCAGGGATTTTTTTGTCACTACGTATATAAGCCCCCACCCCATTCCGCTTTCCTCCAGCAGCGACAGGCCTCTATAAAAAAGCTTATTATAGCTGCTGGAATCCCGGCCGCGGCCGAACCCGCGCACCTGGTCTTGAGGGTCGTAACTGGTCCCGACATTATTTATGCCAAGGTTGCGCAAAGCGGCGACCAGTTTGGAATCAAGCAGTGTCAGATTGGATTGTATCCCGTGAAAGATCCTGTTCTTGGTGGAAGGGCAGATCTCCGCCTGCAACTTCGCCGCCGCGTTCAGGTAGCCCGCTCCGAGCAGCAGCACTTCGCCTCCATGCCAGGTCAGGTTGATGCGCTCGTTGGGCTGCTCCTTGAGGTATTCGTCAACGCGAGAGAAGACCAGCCTCAGCATATCTATGGACATGTCCGGCACACACTTTTTGCGCACCACATCACAATAGGCGCAGTTCGCGTTGCAACGTTCAGTAGCTTTAAATATTATTGTCGGCATTTGTGTTTACCTGTTCGGCGGCGTCCAGCAGCGCCAGCATGAATTGTTTACTGGCGCAAGCTTTATCGTCCTCTGTTTTCCGGTAGCCGCACACCCGCCACGCTGGACAGATGGAGCAGCCCTCTAATTTCAGCAGCGGGGCGCGCCGCTTTTCCCTGGCGGAGAGACTGAACCCTTCAAAACCTATCGAGGACGCCTTTTCCAGCGTCCCGATAAAGTCGTCTTTCTTGAGAGCGCCGGCTGAAAGGGCGACGTTGCCGCTCTCATCACAATGAAAGAAGGTTCCTTCTTTTTCCAGATAAAGCTCGCTATAATCCGCCTGCATGTTTTTATATTCGGCATACACGTGCCTAAAGGGCTCTATGGACGTGTGCGCCACTTTTCCGCAGGAATCATAAGCCAGCAGATCTTCCATCTCGTCCCAGTCCGCGCTATCTCCGTCTATTATGATCCCCGTCTTTACCATAAGAGAGGAAAGCACCCGCACTGCGGTGATATTCTCCCTTGTCGCCGGGAAGTAGAAGCGTGCTGCGGAATTACGCAGCCCCTCCAGCTCGGGGATACAGTCCAGCAGGCGCCCGGCACTTTTCAGGCGGAAAACCAGCGGCAACCCCTGCCATTCTTTCTTTAATTTCAACCCGGCGAGGGAGTCGCAGGCGACCTCTATGCAATGAAGCCTGTCGCCGCTCACCACCGCCGCTATCTTGCCGATATCCTTCAGCTCTTTCGTGCGCACGGCAATAGGGAACCCATCCGTTTTTCTGATTATTACCTCGTTGAAAGGAATCACGAAGATACGCTTGGTTGTTTTTGTCATATCTTCAAAGCGCGTACGCTCCCCTCCTTATCCATCTCGCGCAGCATATGCGCCGCGCAGCCGCCGTCGCACAAACCTTTCTTCCGCCAGGCGCAGCTGTCGCATTTTTCGTATATTCCGCCCGCTTCCTGCCTTATGCTCTTTGAAAACCCGGTAAAGTATTCCATCATTGCATTGTAATCATCAAATTCGTACACGGACTTGCGGTGCGTGGCCGACAGAGGGAAACAGGACCAGGCCATCATGTCCGGACCGATGTCCACCGGAGTCCCGCAAGTGAAATTTTTGGCGCCCCGGGTAACTTTATACAATTGTCCCAGTTGCTCATCGCTGAAAAGGCACATCGGAAACCCGCAGTCAAGCGAGGCGACAACGTCGAGCTGGTTGAAGAGCGGCAGGTTGCCCAAAAGCCTGTTCGCTATCCCCTGCATATCGGGTATGGATATAAAGGAATTATTCTCACGCAGGATCGGGTGTGTCAGGCCCAGCCTTATGCGGCGCTTCAGGCCGTAGCGGTTTATATACCTAAAAAGGAAATTCAGACTGAAGTCCTTCCGGTAAATATTGAAACCCGGTATAACCCAGGCTCCGAACTCCTCAAGGAACTCCTCAACCCGCTTGGTTTCCTCAGGCGGAGACAACTCCGGATCGTTAAGGTTGCAGAGGAAGGAGAGGTTCCTATCTGCTTGGGGCACTGTCTTATAAACCCGCCGGATATCCTCTTTCACTTTGTCCGACATGATGCCGCTGCTGAAGGCCGTAACGGAAAAGCCCCGGGTAAGGGAATATGCCAGGAAATCTGAGAATGCCGGGTGCAGCGTTGGTTCCCCGCCTAGGAACCGCATTTCGCGACAGCCGCCCTGCTCGAACAGATCCGCGAGATATACCAGGTCTTCCCATTTAATTACTTCGCCGCCGTCGCTTTCATTCATCTGTTTTTTGGCGAAACAATAGGGGCATGACCGGACACATTTTTGAGTAAGCAGGATATTAGGCATTTTTTTAGTCTTATCTTATTTATACAGGGCTCGTGCCGCCGCGGCCGCGTTGGCGTGGCCGCGGCGGCATATGATCCCGTTTACTTTTATGGGCAGGTCCCCCTCGAGTAGCTGTAAGTATGGGTGCTATTGGCATAAGTTGCCTGGTAGCAATCAGAGGGAGGATTGACTGCAGGATCAGCCGCAGTCGCCTTCAGCACGGCGTTTGCCGGCGAGGACACACCCCCTATGATACCGAACCTGGCCCCCTGCACCGGGGCCGACACGGCATACGCCGCCGGAGCAAACGTGCCGGCCAACTGCAGGCACATCCCTATCCCCATAGACGCTTTCGCCATCCTCCTTAATGCGTCCCGTCGCGAAGTTTTATCGTTTTTTTCTGTCATTGTTTCTCCTCTTCCTGTCGTATACCACTAAGCAAGCGTCGTTTTAGTTTGCCTTAAATAAAGGCTTGCACCCCTCACAAATCAATTTTTATGCCAAAGCAGAAGAATCTTCCTCTGTGGCACCGCTTGGAAGGTTTTTGCTTATAATGGGGGCTTTTGTCTTAGAAATGAGACCGTCAGCACCGATACCGGGCCTTTTCACAAGAAAAGACATATTTTCATATGAAAATATAGCCTGCCAAGAGGTGGCGAAAGCATGTTTTCATATGAAAACATTAGGCGAAGCGCCGCTTATGCGGACCAAGGAGGTTCTTTGCTAATAATTTCTTTTATCCAGGGCATGCTGGGGAAGGAATCGGGCTGATGCCCGGTTTCAAGGTAAATTGTTTTAAATCCAGTCGAGTGGATGATCTGTGCGATCTCCTCTCCTTTCAGACCGTCGCCGAGGTCGGAATCAATATAGATCGTGGTGTCTTTAGACAGCCCTTCATAGTTCGCAAAGAAATCCGCTGGATTTCTAAATTGTTTTAAGGCGACCCTGGCAGACCTTGCCGCCACTTTCCAGGTCATATGGACCAATGCGTCATCATCGATCAGCACCGCTGCTTTGTTGGCCGATAAAGCAGGTGTTGCCCGCTCACGACGCGGCGTCGGCTCGGTTATAGCCATAGGCACAAGTTCCGCCAGACCGCTTGGAGCTATTCTATTCTTTCGCCTTTTACAGTCTTTAAGTATTTGTTTTTCCTCACATCGATCGGTCGCCATAATTGCCTCTCTCCCATGCTCTGCCACTCACGAGCGTACGCCCAAAGCTCATTCGCCTTTTCCTGAAGATGGATTAGATACAGACTATCGGATCTTTTGCTCGGCCATGAGCAGGCATCCCGGGAAAGTCCCACCAGTCTGGGGCCGGGAATCTGTATCTTCCGATAACCGTGTGTCCTTCCACGCCGCCGCGCAGGGACTACGCAATCACTTCTTTACATCACTATACACCGTCGTTGATGTCCATTCCTTCTTAGCCAAGTCATACGCCGGCATAGGCATGCCAGGCTCAGTGGTGAAGAACACCTTAGAGCCATCGTAATGGAACTGGCCATACATTATGGTGTACTTAGCCCAGGGGATCCCCCCTAGATACTTAGGGACTAGCGCAGACAGCTCTTTAGGGTATACCTTATTGTCTACCTTATACGCCTCACATGCGGCCGCAATATCAAGTGTCCTGTGCTGCGCTAGCGCGTAGTTGCCCATGAACGCACCATAAAGAACTACAGCCAGCCCCATGGCGCTAACCAACATTACAGAGGTAAGTCCGCTACTTTTCCCATTAGTAACTTTCCCTATCAGGGATGCGAGCGAGGATAAGGCCGCTACAAGCAAGGATACTATCATGGTGGCTGCCCAGTTGCTTGTGATCAGGTATGCCCCCAGTACTGATGCTGCAAGGATGCTAATGATTATGTGCATTGGTTTGGTGTCCTTATTTTTTTATGTAACTGCAGGACTCGACAAGCTGATTATGGCAGTCTGGTTTGCATGTTTTACATACCTGCTGACATATCCCTTTTCTCTTCGGAGCGTAATTGTACATCTTAAACCCCTCAGGCATGTAGACGAACTCGAACTTTGCCTGCACCGGTGCATACTTTTTAAAGTTCACCAGTGCCTCCTCAAGAACCTTGTCGTTATCTTTGCGGGCCTGCTCGATAGCAGAGTCTATGGTAGTATCCAAGGCTATAGAAACCCTATTGAGTGCGGTTTCCGGCACGGTAAATGTTGCCTCCGGTGCAGAGACGTTAGCGTCTATTGTTAACCCGCTAAGCGTTTCCATCGAGGGAGTAAACTCGCTAAAACACTCTTCCTGGGCCACGGCTATGGAGCCGGCCAACACCAGCAAACCAACTACACCGATTATTTTCTTGGTCATTGTTTTCTCCTTTTCAGTTTCTTTTAGCTCGACTGAAATCTTGGAAGGCTGATGGATTCAATACCTCTGGCTGTACGGGCTAGAAACAGAAATCAAGCCCCCAAAGCCGCCAGTATTACTATTTTATTTTCCGGCTATTATCTCCTTCGCAGTGTTGTTCCTCGCATCCTCCTAATCAATTTTTATGCCAAAGCGGCAGCACTGCCCCCGGCCGCACCTAGGGAAGGGTTTTGGCGGTATAAATATTGTGGTTTAGTGATGGAATTGGGCGAGGATCCAGAAAGTTGTTTTCATTGGAAAAGATATATTTTCAAATGAAAACATTGCCGGCTAACGGGCGTGCGGAACAATGTTTTCTTATGAGAATATCCGGCGAGCGCTTGCTTATGCGGACCAAGGGGGCTCTTTGCTAATTACTTCTTTTATCCAGGGCATGCTGGGGAAGGAGTCCGGCTGATGTCCGGTTTCAAGATAAATCGTTAGAAAGCCTTTTTCATGTATGGTTTTGGCGATCTCTTCGCCTTTCAAACTGTCGCCAAGATCGGAATCTATATAGATGGGCGTGTCCTTGGGCAGAGTTTCGCAGATAGCAAAGAAATCAGCCGGGTTTTTAAAACGTTTTAAGTCTGCCCCTGCGGACCTGGCTGCAACTTTCCATGTCATGTGGACCAGTGCGTCGTCATCTATCAGCACCGCCGCATTGTTGGCCGTCGAGACAGCGGTTCGCAGCCCCCGCCGCGATGGCGGCGCAACCGCAGGCGCAGAAATAAGGACTGCCGCATCTTTTGGGGGCATTCTTACCCTCAGTCTTTTACCACCTTTAAGTATTTGTTTTTCTTCACGCTGCCTGATAACCATGATGCCCTTTTATATGCTCCGCCGCTCGCCGCGTGAGCCCGAAGCCAGTTGATGTGCTTGCAGACGTCTACGACTATATGAGCAGCCGCACCTGTCCTGTTGCACTATTCAGTTCAGGCAGGCTTCCGGCTTTTTCTGCAAACTGCTGAATTTTGCGCATAGGCGTGATAGCCCCGCCTTTTCGCCGGGATAACACAGCTTCCCGCCCTTCTCAAAGTAATCTACAGCTTTATCATTGTCCTTTCCTATCAGCATCAGACTGGCTGTTAAGTACGCGTTCTTTATGGCTATCCAATTCTCATTGCCGGCGATTACCTCGTCAAAAAGCTTAAGCGCTGCCGTCTGGTCTCCCCGTGCGCGCTCACAGCCTCCCAGCATGAATTTATACCAGTCCTTCTGTAGATCCGGCGCGTATTTCTGCGCTAGGGTATAGTTCTCAATGGCTTTTTCCACATCCTGCTTCATAAAGCTGCCGGAAGCCAGATAATCATATCCTTTCCAGGAAGCGGAGTCCCTTTCCACCATCCCTCTTCCGTCTGCTATCATTCCGTCAGGGTTACTCATCTTTTTTATAAGTTCGGTACTGTGCGCCATCATCTGACTGGAAAAGGCGTTGAACTTTATTACCTTTTGCATCTCCTTCGCTACAAACACATCGCTCTGCTTCTGACTCATTATCTTTTGCCTCGCCATCGACCTTAAAAGGCTTTCCGCCGTATTCAAATCGGTGGCAAAAGCGTTATCGCTGTTATCAACCTCCACCGCGGTTACCTCCGGCTCAGGCTTCGGTTCCGCGTTCATCGGCGCAACAGTTTCCCCATTAACCCGGCCCGCCAGAAGCAGCGGAAACGCTACCAACAGAAGCTTAATTAGTTTAATTTTATTTCTCATATTCATTTCTCCTTGGTAATCCATGTTTTCTGCTATATCTCCCACAATCAATTTCTATGCCACTTTGCAATTTATCTTGAAATATTAAAGATAACTACTGCAATGCGGGGGGGGGGGGGGATCGCTCCGGACAGACGGAGAAAGCGGTTATGATAAGAACGGCGGCAGGTTGGGACCGGGGGGCTAGAAGGTCAGAGTAATCTTATCCGCTTCTTCCAACACTCTCAGATCGTTTCCTTTCCAACTGAACGCGCCATTGTCGAATTCAACACCGCGACTGTATATGGTTTCGCCGGCTTTAACCACGGTCTTACCGGCTCTTATTGTGGCGGTTGAAGTTTCAGGCAGCACAAACTCTAATCGCCCTGTAGACCTGTCCAGCAGAACGGGCAGGGCTTTTGAGAAGACCAGCGTTCTTTCTGTTTTTTTATTTACATCACACTTTATCCTGGTTATACCGGCCTCGAACACGCGCAGTTCCTTATATTCAGTCAGCAGGCCCGGCGCAAAGACCAGGATATCAGCCGGTTTGGCGCCGCGGAATACCAACGCGCAGCGTTTGCTTGGAGCGGCGCCTCACATCTGCGCCGCAAAAATATTACTAAACTCGCCTCCCCTGTTCTTCAACTCATCAAAACTCCCGGACGAGTCCACTTCCCCGTTCTTCATGACTACGATCTTCCCGGCTTTTTTGACGGTGGAGAGCCTGTGCGATACGTAGATCAGTATCTTCCCCCTACAAAGTTCCTCAAGACTACCCAGAAGCGACTCCTCCGAGCCGCTGTCCAGCGCGGAGGTGGCCTCATCCAGCACCACAACGTCGGGGTCGTGCATCAGCATCCGGGCCAGGGTAATGCGCTGCCTCTGCCCTCCGGAGAGATTTCCTCCCCCCTCCCTGCCCACGAAGGCCCGGCCATCTTCCCCCTCCCTCAACTCCCTCATGAACGGAAGCGCAACTATCCTCCGAAGGCGCTCCCGGTCCGGAACCCCGATACCGGCGGTGATATTCTCCTCTATGGTGCCCGGGAACAGCTGGGGCGTCTGTGAAACATGGTGTATTTTTTTCCGCAGGCTCTCCAGTGAATACTCGCCGGCGCTGCGCCCGTTCAGACTTATGCCATCCGCGTCATAAAGACGCGTGAGCAGCCTGCCCAGCGTAGACTTACCGCAGCCGGACTTCCCGACTATAGCCACCTTATCTCCGGCATCCAGCTCCAGCGTGAAATTCCTCAACACTTCCCGGCCGCTGGCGTAGGAGAAATTCCCGTCCTGCAGCGAGACCCTCTCTATCCTGCCCAGTTCGGCGCCTCCCCCGGTCTCCGTCTTAGAGGCAAGTTCCTCATCTACAAAATCAAAACCCGCCAGGACGTCACGCAGACCGAGGCTTATCCTGTTCAGGTCCGATAGAGCCGAGAAATATAGGGACATTATCATGTTGAGGAATATGACATCCGGAAAAGAAACCCTCTTCATATAGAGCAGGCCGATAGAGCACAGCAGGATGCCGTTCTTCAGCAGGTCTACCAGGAAGGACATCAGAACGCTGATGTTCCTTGCGTAGAGGCCTACCTCATTCGTATTCCGCTCGATATTTTCCACATACTTACCCACAAGTTCGGAAAAGAACGGGTAGTTGCCCAGTTGCTTGATGCTTTCGATATTGCGCGTGATGTTAATGATGTCCTTGGTGTTGTCGGCGCAGACACGTTGGTATACGGCGCTTTTCTCCTGCAGTTTCCTGTTCACCGACCTGTACCCGAAAAAATGCAGCGGCAGCAGCAACGCGGCCATCACCGCGAGCATTTTGCTGACGGACGCTATGAAGGCCATCGCGATCATTATGGTGACCACCGAGACCACTCCGGCCGGCAGGCTGTCGCCGGTCAGGCTGAACGCCTGATCCACGAACTGCTTTATCCTCCCGGTAAAATAAGCCGCTTCCCGGGACTGGAATGCCTTGTAATCCATCCTGAATAATTGGCCGTATAGTACGCGATTGAGCCTCACCTTGAAGTTCAGGGAAAACCGCAGGTAGATATGGTTGATGACCAGATTTATCAGGTAACCGAGAAGGAAGCAACCTGCAAAAATCGCACCGTAATAGATCAGTGTTTTCGGCGACGCCGCGGGCAGGGCGACGCCCTCCAGCATGCCGCGTACCGCGACCGGAGCTACGAAAACTATAAAGGCCCGGGCCACAACCGCCAGGAGCAGCAGCCAGATGTACTTCGCATAACCCCTGAGCATTGGAAGAACGTTTTTTTTGAGCATATGCACGCAGACCCGCCTCAGACTGATTCTACCACCCTGACTCTGGAAAAAAATAGGAAATACGCGGCCCCCGCGATAACCATGTACCCGCACATTATTCCGACATACTGATAAAGCACGCCTCCGGGCAGACCGGCTCCGGCCGCGGATCGTGTGAGCTTGGCCAGCCAGACCTGCGCAAGGGCCAGGCCGAAGACCACCACGTTTATGATCTGGTCGTCCCGGGCGGTAAGCAGGGCAACGCCCGCCACGGTGGCATAAGCGGCAGCCATGGCCGTAACTATGCCCAGCGCCGCAAGCATTTTCCAGGTGGCGATAACCGCCAGGACATGCGGCGTAAAAACGGCCAAAGAAGCCAAAACCGCCAGCGTCGGCACCATAAAGGCGCTTATGACCAGACCGGTGGTTTTACCCCAGAAGAGCTCGCCGAGACCCGCGGGGGAACAAAGTAGCATAGTTAGCGATCTCTGCTTCTTTTCAATATAAAAAACCGGCACGGCGCACAGGTAAATGCTTACGAAGCAGGCCGGCAGCAGGCCGTTGAAAATTATGGCCATGGACATGAACTCCAGCGTTTTAGCCGTAAGGCAGGCTTCGCCGATCTTCTTTAAGATAAGGACAGCGAGAAGCGAGAACAGGATGGACAAAAGATATACGTAGGGCCGCTTCAGTGACTCCTTCACCGTCCTAGACGCGAAATACCTGAAATAACTCATGCCAGCACCGCCCCCTCTTTGCTTACCAGTTTATCCGCAAAAGCCCAGAGCCCCGCCGCCGCCAACATGAAAATCGCGTTAAGGGTCGGCAATAGCCATAGCGGCGGCTCCGCCTTCATATCCATCACAAATCCAACAGCCCAGATGATCATTCCCAGCATCACGAGCGGGCTCTTTACCTGTCCCACGTCCTTTGTCCGGAGCGAAAACAGGATGGTCCCCAAAAGCGTTGAAACGACGAAGACCGCTGCTGAAGCCAACCACAGGTAAAAACCAGCTCCGTGCGGCGCCACGCCGTACGCTGCGCGGAGAAGGATCAGGTGGAGCGCCAGATTTACGGCGGCAAAAATGGAACAGACTGCCAAGTTGGTCATAATGAGCCTGCGCAACGACAGCGGCGAGGCCAGCAGAAGCTCCGTGAGGCCGCACACCCTGGGCTGAACCAGGATAAACCCCGCGCAAACAGCCCCGAGGATCAGGGCCGCCGCGGGGCAGCAGAAAAGGCCGTAGTTCAGCCAAAAAAGGTCGCCGCAGGCGCTAGGGGCCTTTTTCCCAGCGAACGAATAGAGCAGGTACCCGTGAAAAATGCCAAGCTGGGTCAGCGTAAGCCTGTTCTTTAACAGCGTCTTTAAGCCGAATTTAAGCAAGGCACTGTCAATTTCGATCTTCATTTTTTGAGAGCGACTCGAAGTAGATCTCTTCCAGGGTCGCCCGCTCCTTTTTGAACTCCACCAGGTTCAGCCCGGCACTCGCGCAGGCGGAGGAAACAGCCTCGAGCTGGACAGGCGCCGCGAACTCGGCCCGGATTTCCCCTCCCTCCAGCCGGTAGCTCAGGGCGCCAAGGGCGGCCGCAAGAGACTTTGCCTGCTCTTCCGTCGGAGCCTTCTCAAGCGCGAACATATAGCCGCCGGACTTCGCAAAGGTCTCTTTGAGCTTACCGAGTTCACCGGCAAGTTTGGGCTTACCGTTTTCAAGTATCAGGACCTCGTGCGCTATCTGCTCCACCTCGTTCAGGTCATGCGAGGTGAGGAAAATGCCGACTCCTTCCTTTTCCGCCAGTTCCGCTAGAAAGCTCCTCATGGTCATGCGCGCCTCCGGATCGAGCCCGCTCATCGGTTCGTCCAGAAACAGAAGCTTAGGCCGATGCTGTATGGCCCGCGCCAGCGCCAGTTTCTGGGCCATGCCTTTAGAATAAGTTTTGACCTTGTTCTTTGCGACTGCGGACATCCCCAACCGGCAAAGCAATTCCGCCGCGCGATCTTCGAACGCTTTCCCCTCCAGCCCATACAGTCCGGCAAAAAGGCCGAGGTTCTCAAGGGCGTCCAGTTCCGGGTATAGGCCGGGGGAGTCAAGGCAGACGCCTATCTCTTTCCTGGTCCGGTCGAAAGCCGGGGATGAAGTGTCGCACGGCACGCCGAAATAGCGGATCTCCCCGGCGTCGGCCCTGATCAAGCCCAAGAGGGCGCGTACGGTGGTGGTTTTCCCCGCCCCATTATGTCCCAGATAGGCCAGAATGCGCCCCCGTTTTATACTGAAGCTGACGCCATCCACCCCGGTCGCGGCGCTGAATTTTTTTACCAGGCCGTCGGCCCCTATAACCTCATCCATAATAGGGCTCCTGCGCGTTGCCGCATACTTTATGGCTCGGCGCGTCCTTTACATATTTTAGCACGCCTGTCTGCGCGGCCCAGCGGCAGTCAGGGGTTTTAAGCGCCATTTTCACGCCTTTAAGCGGACAATTCTGGCAATAAGGAAGATGCTTGCAATCGCCGCAGACCTCCGGCTTGGGCCCGTGCAGCCTGTTGAAGAACACGCCAAGCTTCCCCTCGAAGATCTCTTTGAATGACTGCTGGTAGATATTCCCTATCTTTATCACGCCGCCGCCGAACATTACGCAGGGCCGCAGCTCCCCGTCGGGCCCGACCGTAACAGACCTGTGTATCAGTCCGCAGTTGCTCTTCCTTACATCCAGCGCCTGCGCTTCGGTGACCAGATGTATGAAGTCCCTGTAGTTGCCGAGTATATACTTTTCGTACTCCATGCATTTACGGGCGAAATCCATATCGGTTTTTTGTTTCTGGCCGGCGCACAGCTCGTCTCCCCTGCCCGTATCCAGCACCGGAGTCATACCAAAGATCTTCGCGCCGTGCCGCTTCGCCAGCTTTATGGTTCCCTCAATATCAAAAAAGTTCCCATCAGTGACGCTCATCGCGGCCCTGTAGGTAAACCCGTGCCTGCCCAGCAGCTCCATGGCCTTTGCCGTTCTCGCGTGCGCGCCCTCCTTGCCGCGAAACTTGTCGTGAAATTCCGGCCTATAGCTGTCCATGCTTATATTGAACATAAGCTTGTCCTTATACTTAAGCAGGCGCTCCACCGCCTCTTCTTGCAGAAAGTAACCGTTGGTGAGCACTGCCACCAGGTCCATGCGCGGATAAGCGAAGTCTATCATCTCAAAAAAGTGTTTGTACAGCATCGGCTCTCCGCCGGTTAGCTCAAGCACTGTACCTCCGTGCTCCCACAGGGAATTCACGTATTCCTTCGCTTTCTCAAAATCGATATGCAGACCGGATTCTGGCGAACTTCCACGGTAGCAATGGGCGCATTTATAATTGCACTGGTCAGTCAGTTCTATTGCGGAATGCTGCGGATAAAAATGGTCGTATGAACCGGCGAAGCGGACACGGGGCGCTGTTTTCTCAGAGCTGAAGTACACCATTTCTTCGGAGCAGGCCAGTTTTAGGAACGCCTTGGTCTTTTCCGAGTTAAGCAAGTTGGCGGGATATAATTCATTGTGGCGGGCGACTATCTCACCTAAGCGCCCTTGGCCGTCGCATAGCTCCAACAGTCTGGCTCCGTCCATGTTCACGGACTTATTGAACTTGTCCTTCATCCCAGCGCCAGCCTTAAGAAGCTTGCTTATGGTTGCGCCGGCGGGATGCCTCTGGAAGGTCGACTCGTCAGGCAGGGCTATATAATCGCTCATGTTATTGTCCTCTCTTAACTCTCGGTGATTTTTTTGTCAGCGGGGCCGATGTTTTTGCCGCGTCAACTTCTGCGGCAAAAACACCCCCCGTACGTGCGTTAGTTCAGCAGCACAACCGTCCCGTACCCGGCCATTCCAACCAGGATGGACCCGGGGCACTCGATACACCGCAGGCAGGTCTCGCAGGTACTGCAGCCCGAGCCCTTGGTCTGAGTGATTTCTGGATTTGACATGTGATTTTCTCCTTTATATTCGTTATACCGTAATTGCTTTTCTGATCTTCCACAATTATCGATTACACCCCTGCTTGAATCAATTTTTATGCCAAAGCGAAAAGATCATCGCCTGCGACTCTATATGGCAAGTTTGGTTTAGGAATAAACCAGCAGGAACACCGGACCTCCTCCCCGAAAACCGGACCAGTTGAAAGTTGTTAAAATATCCCATGGA
>CAZPMW010000021.1:0-26323 GCA_964587805.1 uncultured Elusimicrobiaceae bacterium | reverse complement strand
TTGCCTTTATCCTTGATCCTTTATCCTTTGCCCTTTCCCGCTCAGGCCAGATACTTATTCCCTCCCTGCTGATCATACCGATGCTCATGCTGTTTATCTATCTGATTTTTGAAACCACGAAGCTGTCCAGGGAGAAGATACGCCAGCAGTTCGCGGTGGACACCGCCGCCTTTATCCAGATGGGCGACTATACCAATATTTTCAACCGCACGGCTTACGTCAACGGCGCTTTCCCCTACAGGATATTCAAGGAAGCCTACGAATGCTTTCAGGGCTGCAGCTCCGGCACGGAGGAGAACTGCCTCAGGAAGACAGGCGGGGTCGGCGCTGTATGCACGTACAAGATGCTGTATGAAGCGGGCGCGATACCGAAATATAAAGACGATGAGGAGTTTCAGCAGGCCACTCCGCTGGATGGCAAGCCGCAGTGGGATGTGGCTTTTTCCGACCCGCCCAGAGGGGCCGCCAATAAAAACCCGCCTGAAGTGGGAGATCCCCTTACGCTGATTACCAGCGACCAGGGCGTGCACCTCTATATCTTCTGGGACCCGGCCGTGAGCATTTATAAGTTCTACGCCCAGGTTTACATGCTGCTGGGCACGGTGGAGGAGTCGCAGATGACGGTGTTTGAGCGCCTGACGGAGAACTTCACCTTTTTCCGGAAGGCGTATTTCCTGAACGCCAACACGACGGACTGCGTGAAGAACCCGGGCGTTTGCGGCGAAGACGGGATACGCAGCCGGGGCGGATATCGCGCCAACAGGCTGCTGCGCGGCGGCAATATGTTCATGCACTATATCAAGCATATCGTTTTCCACGCCAAGGTGCCGCAGGTCGGACTGCCGCCGTATTTCCTGGGTAAGACCGCTCCTCCCATGGACATGACCTCCAATAACCCCAACGGCCTGTTTCAGCTGGCTTCTTTCGGCTCCTCCGCGCTGGAGGCGGTGGGAAAGGGTTATCATGTCTATCAGGGCTGGGATCCGCCAGGCAACTATTTCAACGTAAAATTTAGCCAGCTGAACTGGAGAGAGTGCCAGAACTCGCGGCGGCCCTGCGTTCATTCACTCGTCGCCAGCCAGTGTCCCAATCTGCGCGGGAACTGGCCGAACAGCTCGCCGAACAACTGCGTCTGGCCGAACCCGACGCCGAAATATCAGACCAGGCTCTATCCTTAGGAAGTGAAGCGTGAATAATTGAGAGGACAAACGAAATGAACCTGAAGTTTTTAAAATTTGCCCGTCTGCCCGTTGCGCTTCCCGGCACGCGCGAAAAGCGCCGCGGCCAGGCCATGACGGAAGTGGTGCTTTTGTTCCCTATTTTCATGCTTATCGTCTTCATGACGGCCAAGATGTTCGCGCTGCTGGTGCTGGTGCAGAAGATGGAGGTCGCCTCCTACTACGCGGCCCGCCGCTGGCAGCTTGAGTCCCACATCAACGCGGAATACGCCGCCAGTTTCGACGTCGGCTTCCTGGAGCGCGACATAGCGGAGAAGGTCAGCGGCTATCTGGGCTTCGAAAACAAAGCGGTAAAGGGCTTCCTGAATCTGAAAATGCTGAAGATGAATATTGTAAGGACCCAGGTGTGGAACGTGGTCACCCTGACGGTGACGACAGCCCCTTCAAAGGTCAAGCTGTTGTGCAAATATTCGAAGTATGACATCTGCAAAAAACCTTACGGCGCCGCCTGCTTTCAGGGCCATGAGTATCTTTGCTCCGGCGGCAAACAGCTTGAAGTCGTGAAATACGTGCCCAACCGGGACAGGCCCATCCAGTTCGTCCTGCCAGGGCTGAAATAACCGGCGGGCCGTATCCCCGCGGATTTTGCCCCTTGAAAATACCGGTTTTGTCTGCTATAACATACATATAGTACAGGACGGATCTCGGAGATGGTATAGTCCTAAATACCAGTCCCCGGACCTCGGATTTCCTTTTGTTGTAATGTGGCCCGGCGGTTAATCCGCCCCGAGCATTCAGCGAGGGGTGCGACAGGGGGGGGAGACGATATGGACTCCGAAAAAAACGGACCTAACGGCGAACAAAGAAGCAGCTTCCGTGCCGCTTTTTTAAAGCGAAAGCCCTCGCGCAAAAATAAAAACTCAGGTCTGCTGTTGCTGCTGCTTTTTCTTCTTGGCGGCGGTGGGGTTGCCTTGTTTGTGATGAAGAAAGCCGCCTACAATCTGGCCGGGGATAAGCGCCCGGACCGGGTGATAGACGACAGCTCCGCCTCCGGCCTCGGCGTTGCCGGGAGCCCGCAGTTCCCTGTTTTGGATGAAGAGCCTTCCGCTTCCGACCCATCGCTTAAAAAGGCCCTCGTCGGTGCGTTCTCCGGCGGAGCGAAATCTTCGCGCGTGTACCCCGGCGCCGGTGGAGGCGTCAACGGCGGTGAGGATGAAGATCCGGCGGCTGGTGAGGGCGGTGGAACCGGCGCGGCCGCTTCAGGCGGGGGCCCCGCAGCGCATCCGGCTTCCAAGGGGTACGCTTCAGGTGTTAAAAAGGCCGGACCGGCGGCTAAGACCTCCGGGCTTGCGGCGGGCCCCGGCGGCCTGGCGGCTGTAGTCGCCGTGCAATCCTCCCAGGCTCAGGCCGGCGCGAAGGGCAAGGGTGGCAAGCCCTCCGTTGTGGATGCCTTAAAGAGCGCCTTTAAAGCCAACCTGATAAGCGCGCGTCTGTCTTCCAAGGACGCGGCCAGGATGTGGATCGCCAAAACTTTCGACGGCAACCGCGATTCCCCGCTCTCTCTGGCATATTCCGAAAAGATGAAGTCCAAGCTGGACCGGGTAAATCCCAACTCGATACCTAACTACCTCCGTCAGCAGAGCCTTGACGGCACCAGCGCCAGATCGCTGGGGGTATCCAAGGTCCAGATGCCGGAGTTTGACAGATCCGGCACTCAGGAGGCGCTCCAGGCTGACAGGGATTATCAGCAGAAAAAAATGACCCAGGACATAATCACGGCTATGTTCAAGCCCATGGGGCCTTTTGATGCCGGTAAAAGGAACGATGCTGAAATAACGGCCGCCGCCGGACTTGATGGCTCCCGTCTGGGCGCGCAGTCCATGGGCGGCGCGGGGCTTTCCTGGGAGGCGCCGATAGAGACTCCTGAGCCGACGCCCAGGCCGGTAGTTGATACGCCGGTTGAAACTCCTAAGCCGGCCGTTAATGTGCCCGCCGCCGGGCCTAAACCATCCGCGTACCAGCTTAAGCCGGAGGACCAGCAGACTCTGAAAACTGACGCCGCGCAGGAGCTGGCTACCACGCCGTCGGTGAATTACGGCGCCGAGTGCGGCTGCACGGTAAAAGCTCCCTGCTGCTGCCTGCCGCCTGGATATTTGGAAGCCAAGAATAAGGAAACTGGTAAGTCTGGCAGCGGCAGCATTTCTGTGGCTGGCGCCGATTTTACTCCGGTTTCCGTCACCATCGGCGGCGGCGCTGGCATGAAGACCTCCGGCAGCTTGCAGGTCAGCGGCGGCGGAGGCGGGGGAAGCTGGTAGCAGTTTTACTGTCAGGATTCCGGAATGTCGCTAACTGAATATAAAACAAGCGGTGGATTCTCCCGCCAGGCCGCGGGTTTATGCCGCTCTGTCCGCGCGTCTGCTTTCAGGTTGAAAGCAATCTTCTTCCCGTTCCTCCTTCTGTTGGCCTCGGCCTCCTGTTCCGATAAAAGTATGGAGCGGGATGTGCTTGCGGCCTTTGAGCGGCACAGCTATGAGGCTCACTCCCGGGAGGAGATACTTAACGCATTGAAGTCCGGCCCCGCCGGCCTAAAGGCTCTGGATAAGCACCTTGAGTTTCTGGAGGTCAAAAAAGAGCTGAGGGAGATGCCAGGCGGCGGGCTTTCCAGCGGTCTGCTGCTGCAGGCGCGTGGCGGCTCCCTGTATGTGGTCAAGGTATTCCGCGGATCGGCCGGAGAGTCGGCCGGGCTGCAGGAGGGGGATAGAATACTGGAGGTGGACGGAGTTAACGCCGCGGCGGAAGCGGCGGCCAGGCGCATCAGGGGCGCTGTGCGGTTCAAAGTGAAAGTCGAGCGGCTCATGCCCGGAGGCCGGCGGACAGCGGTAACGGCTGATGTCCAAAAAAAGTATTTCATTCTTCCGTTCATCTTCGGCCTGTATGACCCCTCAACGCGCACCGCTTTGGTGAGAATAGCGATTTTCTCCAATGGTGCCGGCTCCGCCGTCTCCGGCGGGCTTGAGGCGCTGGTGCGTATGGGGGCCGAAAAAGTGGTATTTGATCTGCGGGATACGTCGGGCGGAGCGCCAGACGAGGCCGCGGCTCTCCTTATGGACTTTGCCCCCGGACCCGGAACGGTTTTTGAGATACTCTCCCGTCATGAGGGGTACTGCAAGTCTTTCCAAGCTCCAGGCCGCGGCAAATTCGCGTCGCTGAAGTCGTCAGTGCTGGTCAATTCACGCACGGCCATGGCCGCCGAGATCTTTGCGGCCTCGCTCAAAGAGCTGAATGGAGCCGCGATCGTGGGCGGGACTACAATGGGGGATGTTTCGCTTACCAGAATCTTCAAGGCCGGCCATGAAGGCAGCGGCATGCAATTGACCGTAGCCAGATTCTTCCCTCCCTCCGGGTCGGAGCTGGACGGCAGAGGCCTGGCCCCCGACTCTGACACAGGGCTGGACAGGGACGAAGCCGAAGCCGTCAGGGCGGAATGGTCCGCCGCCGGTGAAACAGCCCTCTTAAACGACCCCTCCTGGCGCAAAGCCAGCAGCGCCTTGAATAATATCCCTTAACCTGCCCGCCTTCCCCCGATTTCTCTCTCAAGGTTGACGTGTCAAGTGCTGGGTCTTGACAAACGCCGTTCATCTGGTATACTATATCCGGATAGCGGCGATTTTTCGGTTGAGCGCGGTGGGTTGCGTACAGTGAGATGGCGGTTGAGTCGGGTCGGAGAGTGGTGTCCCGTTAGAGGCGCGGTATGTGAGTAGCTCGGAGTGTCGGGTGCGGTCAGGCGGTGTCAGTGACGGCAGTCGGTGGTCAAGTGGACACGAGCGCGGTCGTTGGCAGCAGCGGTGGCGGTATCCGGTGCGCCTCTAACGGGACAATTAATAATAGGTCAGGTACGGTGGTAGAGCGGTATCCGATAATAGCAAAGCCGGTTATAAGCCGGCGGCGCAAAGCTATGACCCGCTATGTGACGCGGGAGTCAGGCTGCCGAAGATGAAAAAAGCGGTCAGTGACCGGTGTTCGCGGTCAGTGGCCGGAATAAACGGATTCAAGCCGTTTTGGCTATCTTCGGGTTTAGTCCCCCAGGCGATTTGGGGATAACGAAGATGGCCAAAACGGCTTTTTTATGCCAAATCCCGTGCCTGCCTCGTATTATGGAGGCAACGGCCGGATGAAAAAGGGGTTATCGGGGTCGCGTTTCGATCGGTTTTGATCGGGAAAATAGTGTTATGTCCCCAATTTATGGGGGGCCTGGATTTGTATATTGCGCGGAGGAGAGACGGTTATGACATTCCTCTCAGAAAAAGATTCAAGAAACAACTTCGCAATAGCTTATATATATAATAAAATATACTGGTATTCAGGAAAACTGATGGTGGAGGGCGCTTTGCCTATTTTCGCCGCTTTAACTATTTGTATTTGTTGTCTTTTGCCTTCGGCGCTTTACGCCGCTAAAGGCGGAGCTGCTGCCAAAGGTGAAGCCGTTTCCGCTGAAGCAGAAGCTAAAGCCGGAAATCTCATCAGGAGCAAGAGGGCCGGGGACAGGCATGAGGCTCTGGAGCAGATGAGGCAGCGGAAAGTAAGAATTTCCACTGCCGATATGAATTCGGCTTTTTCCAAAGAAAACGACCCGGTGCTGAAAACCGGTATGCTTAGGCTCATCGCCGAGGCCCCGGGCGCGGCGGGCGTGCTGGTCTCCTCGCTTAAGACCGATCCCTCCTCTACCGTAAGACAGTCAGCCGCTCAGGAACTGGGCAGGTATACCCGCGACGCGGCGGTTGTCGCGGCACTTTGCGACGCCCTTAAAAACGATAAGGCGCAGGATGTCAGATGCGCCTGCGCCCTTTCCCTCGCCTTCGCGAATACCCCCGAGTCGGACGCCGCTTTGGAACTGGCTTCGAAGGACCAGGACCCGAATCTGAGAAGGCAGGCGGCGTTCAGCCTGAAAAGACATACTGGCGCGAAAGCCGCGGCCATATTGAAGAAGCTTGAGAAGGACGCGGACGCTTCGGTCAGAGGCATGGCAAAGAAATAAAAAAGGCTCCTGCTGCCTTTTTACACAATTAGCGATATGAAATCAGGAAACGGCCAAATCTACGGACAAATGAGCGGAATAAAATCCGCTTTGGCCGCTTTATGGGCTAATTTGGCGCCAAAACAGCCTGAAAATGGCAAAAAGGCAGCAGGAGCCTTTTTGCGCATGACCAAAAAGGTGCCTGCCTCCTTTTTGGCTGCTTTTTTGCCTCTTTTGGGTTATGCGGCATTTTTGGTCTTGATTTTTATGCCGTCCCAGAGCTACTCCGTTTCGGAAGGCAATCTGGTTTATGGCGGCAGCGACGTGAGGCCCATGTTCCGGACCATATCGGGCAGCTCCTGGAGCGCGCAGGGCTACGCCGCCGAAACCGCTGATTCCGCTACCGGTGAAAAAGGCGTGACCACTCACGTTGTGCTGAAGCAAGCGCCGGCCTGGACGGACCGCCCTAACGAAAAAGTGATGCTGACGCTTGACAGCCAGGTGCGCCTAGTGGCCCAGGTATGGGACGGAATATCCTGGGGGAATACCGAGGTGCTTATAGCGGATTTCACCGAAGTCCAAAAGAATGCCTTCGTGCGTGGTACATACAAAATATTTGACGTGGCCTACGCTTCCAATACGGCTATTGTGGTTTATCCGCACTCTAACGACCAGACAGTAAACGGGAACCTCTATTACAAGATCTGGGACGGGGCGTCATGGAGCGAGGAAACGCAGTTCGGCAGCGGAGAAGCTGGACAGGTCTCCTGGGTGCGGCTTGAGGGCAATCCACTGCCCACAAAACAGGAAGTCGCGCTGGTTGTGGTGGATACAGGTAATGATATAAGCGGGAAGATATGGAACGGCTCCGCTTGGGGGAACTACCAGAATTTTACCATGGGCGCGTCGTATAACGCGTATCAGGATTACGACATCGCTTATGAACAGCTCACCGGGACTTTGCGGGTATGGTACAACGATGGCACTAACATTCCGCAGGGATATACCTGGAATGGTGCGGCGTGGGTTACCGGTCCCGATGGCAGCGGTTCGCTGGACACAGGTTCTCACGTACACTATAAAGCGGTAGCGCAGCCCGGCTCCAACCTGATAGCGCTGGCTGTCGAGACCAATGATTATGACCTGCACATCGCTGTGTGGGCTGGTTCGGCGTGGCAGAACTGGACCGCGAATTATGACACTGACATCGTTAATCAGTTTCATCAGGGAATGCCGTTCGATATAACCTGGACCGGCAGCAATGCTGTTGTCGGGTTCATTAAGCAGAACGTGCAGAATGCCGTCAGGGCCGTTACTTGGACCTCGGGAACAGGCTGGTCGCCAGCCTCCGGCAGCGGAGGCTCCGCTGGTCCGAACATGAGTCCGCCCAACACTTATTTCGACACCATGGTGGCGGGGTCAAGCGGTACGAATATCGCCCACTTCGGTGTCATCAGTCGGGAGATGTGGCAGGCCACTTCCGGCGGATTGCGTAAAGAGCAGACCTTGTTCGAGGTTAAGTTCGATACACGGAACCCTGCCGGATTCGCCACCGAAACGGTGAATACCGTGTCGAAAGCGGTAACATTCGATTACTACCGCCCAATGGCGATGGATTCCAACATGCTGGTTTACGCCGCCTATACTGGCAGGGCTAATATGCGGACTTACGGTCTTTCCGGCTTCGGAGGGGAATATTCCCCGGCAGCGGCGGAAACAGATGATGGAATAAGGTATACGGTCGTTAAAGCCTCCCCAAAGCGCGATGAAAAAGTAATGGTGACCCTGGATGCCAACGGGAAGCTTCAGGCGCAGGTGTGGCGCGTGTCGGGCGGGTGGGTAAACAGCCAGATACTGATGACCGGTCTCGATGCCCCCAGCCCGGCGAATTTTGTCAATTCACGCTGCTTTGATGTCGCCTATGAGGCCGCCACCGGTCACGCGGTTGTGTTTTACACCGAACCAGGGGTCTTGGTCGTAAGGTACCGCATCTGGGACCCGGATGCTAACGGCGGCCTTGGCCAATGGAGCGCACAGCAGTCGGCTCCTAATATCGGCCAGGTTGCGGTGCCTTGGTGGATAAGGGCGGTAAACAACCCTAATCCGAACAGCGACGAGATAATCGTAGTGACGTTGGATAATGAGTCCACCCCGGATATTTTCGCGTATGTCTGGAAGGGCGCGGATTTTGCCGCCGCGAATATACGCCAATTATCAGCGAACGCCGAGAGGAATAATGTATCCGGGCTGCCCAGGTACGAGAACTTTGACGTCGCTTATGAGCAGAATTCGTACCGGGCAATGATCGTATGGGCTAACGACATAAACGTTGTTGGCAACATCGGCGATACGTTTAGGTACGCTTTGTGGGTATCAAGCGATGCGACCTGGAATTTTCCTGTGGGCGGTTTTGCGGGAAGGGACGTTGAGCCTGGTGCGAATACCAGAATATATCACACAAGGCTCGCCGCAGACTCGTCCTCGGACCGCCTGGCTGTGGCAATAGGAGACAATACTAGCGACCTGTACACTAATGTGTGGAGCAGCTCCACCTTGTGGGGAACAACTGCGGCTACGGGTGAAAGTGTCGGAGATGCCGGGAATGAATGGCAGAATCTTGAAGACGTCTCTTTCAAACAGGATTTTGACATAGCCTGGGAAAAGAGCGGAGACCAGGTTGTAGTATATGGCGCTGATAATAATGTGGCTTACCTTAAATACGGTTGGTGGCGGCAGGGCGCCGCGGATTGGACCTGGGTAATAGCCAACCTGCCGGATACACAGGGCGTCCCGGGTGTTATAAAGGCCTATCCAGATCCTTATTCGGACAATATGCTCGTGTTCGTGAATACGCGCCGCGGGCGTATGATGGGCTTTTTATGGAACGGCGCTCCATGGGGCGCGTCACCGGGCCCCAACTACCTGGGCAGCAGCCTTTTGACCAGAGGGTTGGACGTGGGTGGCACATATGTGCGGTTCGACCCTTTCTCCTACGCCTGGACGCGGGATTTTACGCCTCCGCAGACCACGGTCGTTTTGCCCGCTCAGCTTAACTATTACAATAACATCTCCACGATTACCGGCACATATACGGACTGGTCGACCAATAGCAGCGGTATAGACCCGGTGGACGGCAGACATGGCATACAGCTGCGGCTGAAGAAAACGGTGGCCGCCGTGGATTATTACTGGGACGCCAGTACCTGGACAATAACAGGAGCGCCAGATGTCTGGTTCGACGCTTCGGTCTGGACTTCAAGCTGGACATACAGTGTGCAGCATACGACAGCTACCTGGAGTGACGCCACGGTGTACCAGTTGAACACCAAAGGCATGGATAGGCAGGGCAACCTGGAGACTGCTTTCTCCACGGTCACTTTCAGATACGATATCTACGCGCCGACGGCTGCCATCTCCATCCCGCTGGAGGGCTCCACACTAAAGGCGCCCCCGGTCATTTCGGGCACATCGGTAGATAATTACTCCGGAGTAGACCTGGTTCAGATTTCCATCAAGCGATTCGGAGGCGTCTCTCCGGATAAATACTGGAATCCCACCCTGCCGGACTGGGATGACTCCGGCGTATACTGGATATCCTGCTCCCCCACCGCTGTCGAACCCACTCCCTGGGATACTTGGGAGTACAACTCAATAACCAAGGGCGTCAACTGGTTCAACGGGGATTACCTGATAACCGTCAAATCAAGGGATAAGACCACACAGTACCAGACAACATATTCCACCGTCGGTTTTAGATACGATATAACGAAGCCGCTGGTAGGTATAACCGCCCCGCTTTCCTCCGGATATACGTGGATAAACACCTTGCCCCAGATCACCGGCACGGCCACGGATAATTACGCGCTAAGGACCACTGCCGGTGTAGAAATAAGCGTTTACGACGAGAGCAACAACAGGTACAGGGAAGCGGCCGCCTGGGGCGTGACGGGCGGGCCGCAGGTCTGGCTGCCCATTAACGGGGGAAGCCCCTGGTCGTATTCCACGGCCGGCTGGTGGTCCGGCAATACGAAGTACAAGATCTACGCCAGAGCCTGGGATAACGCGGAGAATCTTTCCCCGATTTATTCCACGGCCACTTTCACTTATGACGACTACGGCGCTTCTCCGGAGAGGCCGGATTCGAATCCGCTGTCGCCGGCGGACGGCGCCTGGATAAATACGCTCTCCGCCATATCCGGTACGGCAAGGGACAACGGTGAGGGCGGGATAGACGCGGCCTGGTATGCGGTAAAGGATATATCGGCGAATATGTGGTGGAAGAACGCCGACGGCCTGTTCAACCAGGGGGTGGAGTTTTGGAACTCGGTGCCCGGCGCGAACGTCACCAATCACATCGGCTATGACGATGAATACGTGGACTGGTACGATAATTTTGCTGACGCGGGCCAATTGGTGACCGGGAGAAGCTACGCTGTCTATTCCAAAGCCGATGATAAGGTCACGCCGTCACCGGGAAATGTGGAATTAGTATACGCCACTAGCACGTTCCATTGGGATATCGTCCGGCCCACCGCCTCGATAACTTCGCCCTCCGGGAACGCGTTCCCGGCCACTACTTTCCTGGGCCCCAACGCCACGTTCTACGGAGGCTTTTACGACGCCAATTCCGGCGTAAGCACTATTGAATATTACCTGTACGACAAGTCGGATAATGTCTACTATAACGGCGCCGGGGGCTTTGTTGGTTCCAAGAACTGGTTCCCGGCTCAGAAATGGATATCCTCCTGGACAGTGGCGAGCCCGGACCTTTCAGCTTACAGCGGCAAGGAGTTCCTGCTGGCGGTGAGGGCGCTGGATGCGGCTGGCAATCTCCAGAACGATTTCACCATGGGCTTCGCTTCCAACACCTTCGCTATCGACCTCACCCCTCCGGACGTGCGCGTGACAGCGCCGCTGCTTTCGCCTATAAACTCCCTGCCCTCGGTGCTGGCCTCTGCCTCCGACAACGCCGTTGCGGTAGGCAGGGTTGAAGTAAGAATCTCAAGCGGCAGCGGGGCTTCGCTCAGGTATTGGGATGGGGACGGGAGCGGTAAATGGGTGGCTTTTTCCACTTGGGTGGCCGCCTCCCCGCTAGGCGGTGTAAACTGGGGGTATAATGTCCCCGGAGGGATAGGATTGGGGAGCGGACTGGAATACTATGTCGGGGTGCGCGGCGTGGACGCCATGGGCAATCTGGGCAACGTCGCCCCTTCCCTCATGCAGGTCAGCACTTTTACCTGGGATACCGTAAACCCGGGTTCCGTACTGGACCGGATAAACAATTTACCAGCCGGAAGTCTGGTAGACACATACGCCTATAATTCCATTTTGTACCTGGGAGGCAACGCTTTCGACACCGCTCCCGGACTGAATCAGTCCGTTGACATGTACGTCAAGGAGGGCGGACCTTCCGGTTCAGGGTCGGGTATATACTGGAACGGAACCGCTTTCGGCGCTTACGGCAGCCCTTACTGGTACCCTGTTTCTTTCGCCACGCCGGACTTCTCCACCCCCACGGTTAAGATCAACTGGGTCAACGGCCAGAGATACTGGCTGCGCGCCAAAGCCCGGGATTACGCCGGCAATGAGGAGGGCAGCGGAGATGGCGGGAGCATAGTGTCGGTAATCTATGACACAGAGAAACCGGTCTCAAAGATTACCAATGTCAAGGACACTGATTTTAAGACCTCGTTAATCGCGCTCACCGGCACTTCCTCTGATGTGGGCACGGGTCCGAATCCCGGGCGGACGGATTATGTATATATCCACCTTTACCGGGAAGCGCCCGCGAACCTGACCTATGACTGGGGCCTGAACAGTTGGTCTGCGACCTCGGGCGATAAAGAGCCGACGGCCGCGGATCCCGCTGCTTCCGCGTATTGGAAGCAGGTGACCTACACACCGTACTCAGTTGGCGCGGCTAGTGGCACCTGGACGGTCAATCTGCCCTCCATAACCGGACTTTCAGGGAACCAGTTCCGTCTGCTGGCGCGGGCCAGGGACTGGACAGGGAATATCGAGGTGGCCCCCTCAACCGTCACTTTCACCCTGGACGAATACGCGGCCGGCCCGCCGGAAAGGCCTCGGGCGGTCATCAGTTCTTTGGCCGACGGGGTGCACCTGGCCTCCACTTTTACCGCCGTCACCGGTTACGCCGAAGATAACCCCGGTGGAAAGCTGGAGAGCGTCATGGTGCTGGTCAGCCGCTTCAACTCGAACGGAACGACGTTTTACTGGACCGGCACCGGCTGGTCCGAAACGGGGTTCGAGCCCAGCCCGTGGCCCGGCGCCACACCGGACGACGGGGATTTCAATTCAATCGCCGAATTTTTCACCTCCACCATGCCTCCTGCGGCGGAGTGGTCCAATAACGCCAGATACAGTTTACGGGCCAAGGCCAGCGATGTGGCTGGCAACCTGAGCATAATAGAGCTTTCCACCAGGAATTTCGTCTATGACGTTTCCAACCCTACGGGAGCGATTACTTATCCGGTTAATGGCGCCCAGATATATATCGCCCAGACCGGAAAAATTACCGGCAGCTCCTACGACGTTCCTTACGGCCAGGTGGATAAAGTCTGGGTCCGGATCCAGCAGCTTACCGGGGCCCATCCCTCCGCCTACTGGCGCGTCAGCGATTCGAGCTGGACCGTGCAGAGCGCTCCAGAAGTGTGGAACGAAGTTCCGCTTTACGGGACGCTCAGCCCGGATGGGACCTGGTGGCAGTTGAATACCAACCCCTGGCAAAGCGGGGAAACCTATGAATTAAGTATAAAAGCGCAGGACAAGGCCCAGCGCTTCCAGCTGGTTTACAGTACCCTTACCGGCGTGATAGCCGACTTTACGCTCCCCACTTCCACCGTCGCGTATCCGGTTCACTTATCAGATCTGTCCGTGGACGTCCCCGTTATTTCAGGTACCGCTTCCGACACCCCGCCGGGAACGCTGAACAGGGTGCTGGTCTCGTATTACAAGGAAACCCTTCCGTTAGGCTATTGGGACAGGGCAGCCGGGAACTGGAGTTCGACCGACGAGATATTTTACGACGCGACGCTGGGCCCCGGGAACTCCTGGACCGCCACCGGCGCCTCCTCCCCGACCTGGATCGTGGCCACGGGCGGAGTGTATTACCGCATTTTCGCCAAGGCCGTCGACCTTGCCGGAAATGAAGTAGTCAAGCCCGGAGCTCCGGCCCCGGGTTCGCTCATACAGTTCGTGATGCGTCTCCCGACCCCGGTCTCCGTTGTCAATTGGCCGGACGGCTCGTTCCCCCAGCTTAACCCTGTGCCTCCGCCGACTTTCACCGGAACGGCGCTGAACGCGACCACCGTCCAGCTCAGAATAACGGATTTCGGCGCCGACCTGATAGAAGGCTCGGGGGGGGACGATCAGGTCTGGAACGGCTCGGCCTGGGTTTCCACCGGGGCTTATGCCGGTTATGTCGGCGTAACCACTTTCGACGGCACCAACTGGCAGTGGAGCATGCCGTCCGCGAACTGGGGCGCCGGCGTCAACAGGAAATTCAGAGTGGTTTCAAACTCCACTCATCCCGTTAACGGAGTGGAGATCTCAGGGCCCGGAAGGGAATTCGTGATGGACGGGGTCAACCCGGTCACCGCGATAACGCTGCCCTATAAGCCGGCGCACAGAGTCGCTGATTTTCCGTATATAGCCGGTACTGCCTATGACACTTTGCCCGGTCTGCGCGCTACGCAGAATTTTCAGATACGTCTTGCCACCACCGCCGGGAACGGCGACAACTGGAACGGTTCGGTGTTCTATTCAAGCGCGGCCATACTGCCCGCGACCCTGGCCGGCAGCGTGTTTACTTATACGGACAGTTCTTTCACGGCCAGGACTATTTTCAAAGACGGCTGGCAGTACGAGATACGGCTGCTGTCCACCGACCAGGCAGGCAACGCCAATAACGGCATCGCCTCCGGTTACACCTTCCGCTACGATACCTCTTCTCCTACGGCGTCGGTGGACTACCCGGCTTCTTATGGCAAATACCAGGGCCTGGCGGCGTCTTACGGACCCAAAGCGGACCCGGATCCTGACCTGCTGGACGGGGCAGTTGTAGGCTCGGGGGTCGAAAAGGTGTATGTGGCCGTTTCCAACGCGCTGAATACTTTCTGGGATGGAAACATTTTTGACAGTTACGCGCCGGCTTCCTGGCTGGAATGCGCGGTGTATCAGGACAGCTGGACTTTCACTAACGCGCCGCTGAACGCCTATTTCGCGGCGCTGGCCAACCCGCAGGAATTTAAAATATATGTCCGCACCGTCGACTACGCAGGGAACGCGAACAGGGAAGCCGGGAATCCGACCGGAGTCTCGCCGAGATATTTCACCATAGACCGCGACCTGCCTGTCTCGGTAACCACCTCCCCCGCGCAGAATTATTTCGCGGTTTCGGTCAGCACCCCGATCGCCGGCACGGCGCTGGACACTTCCCTTGGCACTCCGGAAAACAAAGCCTCGGGAATAGATCCGACAAGGGTAAGGCTTATGGTAAGGAGGTCCACGGGCCCCGCGGCCGCGGACTATGCTTATTACGACGGACTCGGGGGCTGGAGCAACCCGGCGGGCTTTAATCTGCCCACAGACGTAAGCGGCGCCGGCATCACCGGGAACGCCGCCTGGACAAGCCAGTCTGACTCGGTTTACTCTTCCATTTTTCTAGAGGGATATAAATACGAGGTGATTTCTCAGGCCAGGGACCTGGCCGGGAATTATCAGGCCGTATTAGCCACGACCTCTTTCGGGGT
Source organism: uncultured Elusimicrobiaceae bacterium (assembly GCA_964587805.1). Lineage (GTDB taxonomy): Bacteria > Elusimicrobiota > Elusimicrobia > Elusimicrobiales > UBA9959 > YA12-FULL-51-18. The sequence continues at coordinate 11,360 of CAZPMW010000021.1, read as the reverse complement.
CGATGCCACTCCGCCGGTCATAGGCGGAAGCGGCGGCCATTTTACCGGCATCCCGGAGCATAACGGGTTCTATACCAGGTTCTCCACGTTCAGCGGCACGGTTTCCGACTTTTCGCCTTTCGCCGCTCCGCGCCATTATGAGGCCGGTCTCGGCACCGCCGCCGCGTCGCAGGGCATCCAGGTCGCTGTCCAGCGTTTATCGGACGGCAAATGGTGGAACGGCGCGGATTTCACTTTGGCTCAACCCGCGCCCTCCTTTAATTACGGCGTTATGCCTTCCTGGTATAACGACGGCACCTCGCTCATGGGCGTATCGTCCGGCGCCTGGCAGTATTACATAGACCCGGCTAAACTCGACGATAATACGACTTATTACGCGGTAGCGCGGGCCATGGACCTGGCCGGAAACCTGCAGGCAGTATACGCGACTAATTATTTCACGGTGGACCTTTCCACGCCTTCTTCAGGGGTCCTGATCACGTTCGTTTCCTCACAGTGCGCAGACAGTTACAAATTCACCACCCTTACCCAGATCTCCGGCACGGCGCAGGATACCGGGCTGGGCGAAATGAGCGTGGTAAGCCTGCGCATAATACGGGAAAAGACCAATGTCGCGCTGGACAACTGCTCCGACGGCGGCAACGACGACAAATGCTGGGACGGCAGCGCCTGGGTCGGGCCGGCGGGCACCTGCAATATCTGGCTGGACTCCGGAACTGTGTCGGGAACGAACTGGACCTACAACCTTCCCATGGGCTTCCTGTCCCCCAAGAGCGTGTACCGCATGTCTGCCAGGGGTAAAGATAAGGCCGGCAATATCGCTGACGTGACGCTGCCCGGAAGGGGGGTGTACGACAGGAGGTTCAGATTCGCCGAGAACGTGCCTATCACATATATAACTGCGCCGGCCATAAACCAGAGGATCAGGGCGGACGCGCTTTCGACCATAGAGGGCACCAGCGGCAATTCGCTTACCGTCTCCGTGCGGGTTACGAGGAATTCGGACGGCATGGACTGGCAGCAGTACGCGTCCAGCGGCGTTTATGTCGCCGCTCCGTTCTGGAACTCCCCGGTGTCAACTGCTGGCGCGGCCGGCAACTGGCTTTATAATATCTCCACTACGGCGTGGGACCGTTCAAACGGCGCCTATACTATCCGCTCAGCCGGTACTTCGCCCGGCAGCCAGTGCGAAGGCGATGAATACTGTTCCAGCCCGCTAACAAGGGGCAACGGCGGATTCACCGTCTATATAGACACCCAGCCGCCGACGGGCAGAGTGACCGTTCCGGCGGCAGGTAACTACGCTTCCCTGACCTACATAAGGGGTACGGCGCAGGATGTGAATAACCAGGGCGCACTTGTCATCGGCGGGCTGAAACTCCGTATCCAGAACAGGGGCACCAGTGCATGCTATAACGACGGAAGCTGGGGCGCCTGCGGCCCTTCTTCAGATATCGTCCTGGCCGTGCCGTCCGGCGGAAATGCTGACGGGTCCTGCAACGGCGCGACCTGCGGCACAGTGGATTGGTCCACCGCTTCCGCTTCCGGATGGAACCTGCAGAGCGGGTATGAATATGACCTGCTGCTTCGCCCGTCCGACGTGGCGGGCAACCTCTCCGCTTACCCCGATATCCCGGCGCTCAGCGTGGTTTTCGACACTAATCCGCCCGTGGCTGTCTCCACCAGGCCGGTTCCGGGATATGTCTACAGAAACCTGACTCAGCTCTCCGGCACCGCGGCAGATCCCGCCCAGGGCGCGGACCCCAGGAATAAAACAGCGGGGCTGGATATTAACGCCATACAGATAGTGGCTCTCAATCAGGCGAACAAGCAATGGGACGGAGTGAACTTCGACTTCTACGCCGATAAGTGGGTGACGCTCGCGGACAAGACCCCGTGGAACTACGACGCCGCGCTGCTCAGCTCTAAGCTCGCTACCGGCAAGTACCTGCTGCTGACGCGGTCAAGCGACACCGCCGGCAATGTGCAATCGGAGTACGCGGCTGGCGTTTCCAGCGTCACATTCTATGTCGACCGCAGCTCGCCTACGGCGTATATAGCGTCGCCCGCCCACGATACCAATTACACATCTTCCCAGCTGGCTGGCCTCAGCGCCCTGAACGGTACCGCGACCGACGGACAGCTGTCGTATTACACCGGGGACGCTATAGGCGCTACCGAGTATAAGCTGTGGTACCTGCAGGGCGGGACAAGCGTTTATTTTAACGGCGCAACTTTCAACGGAGGCAACCCGGAAGCCTGGCTGTTCGCTACTTCTAACAGCACCACCCCGTGGCAAAGGACCCTGGGCGGGACTGAATGGGTCAGCGACAAGGAATATTTTATCCAGGCCAGGGCCAGGGATCTCGCACGCGGCACGGACGGGACAGTGGACGGCAATGTGCAGGATACTTTCGCCTACGGCGGGCCGAGCTACCACCGGTTCATAGTCGACGATACGCCGCCCGCTGTTTTCGTAGGAACGCCGGCCGCCGGCGGCTTCGCCAACAGCTTAACCCGGATCGCCGGAACTGCCAGCGGCGACCTGGCGGGCTTGAGGGATAATCTCTCCAACGGCATCAAGGTGCGGCTGTATTATACGGAGTCCGGAGACGATTATTTCTGGGACTGGAGCTCGGCGTTCGTAATGAACTCCGCGGGCAGGAATAAAACCGCTGATTATTCTTCAACCGCCGGCACGGTTTCCTGGAGCGTGACCTCCGGCCTGCCGCAGCAATCCGACTTCGACCTGACAAAAAATCCTTACTACGTGGCCATGGACGCTTATGACCTGAACGGCCTGATGACGAGCACCACTATAATGTTCAGGGTGGAAACGGCGACCGGCGCGGTAGTGTCCACGCTGCCGGTCAGCGGTATGTTCTACGGCGGCTCAGGCGGGCCGGGCGTGACGGCCAGGACCATTAACGCTATCTCCGGCACGGCTCTGGACGACGGGGGCGGAACCACGCCCGCCGGCGTGAAAACGGTAGAGATAACGATTAAGGAAGGGGCTAATTACCTTGACGGCGCGACCGGCCTTTTCTCCATAGGCAGCCAGGCCGCGGCCTGGATGGTGGTGAGCGGCACGGAAAACTGGACTTACCCCGGGACTACCGGAAAGCTGATGCCGCAGTGGGGCAACGGAACTGATTATACGGTGTCCATGAGGATGACCGATAACGCCGGCAACGTCAGCCCCGTAGCCGATTCGGCGTTCACCTATGATAATTCCATCTCCTCCGTAGCCCTTACGGCGCCTGACCCCGCCGGGAGCCTGTTCATCAGGTCCCTTTCCGCCATAACCGGAACCGCGGTAGGCAACGATCTCAAGGTGGCGCAGGAAATAGAGAGCGTGCAGCTTTCAATAGAGGACAGGTCGTTTAATAACCTGGTTGACGGTAATTTTTGGAAGGCTTCAGCCAGAATATGGTCCGTGGAACCGGAGATCTGGAACGACACCACTTCGCTGGTAATGACCCATAATAACGGCAATCCCGTGGATCCGGAAACGGCTTCCTGGGGCTTTACCGGCTCTACTCCCGCCTGGGTTACCGGGCATTATTACCGCGTCCGCGCCCGCGCGATAGATAAGGCGCATAACGTGAGCTCGATGCTCGCGATATCTTCATTCACTTTTATCTTCGACGACGCGGGCCCGACCCAGAGCATCGCCTTCCCGGCCGATGTAACGCAGGCTGACTACGCCTCTCCGAGGCTTTCCACAGGCACGCCGTCCGCCACTCTCTCCGGTTCCGCCGCCACCACCGGGCCCTCCGGACTGAAAGAGGTTAAGATCCGCGTATGGGACGATACGCTGGGCTTTTACTGGAAACCGGGCGCGGATTATGCGGATTATTCCGCCTCCGGCGTGAACGCCTGGTTCAAGCCGGCAACTTCTAACGGGTACACGAACTGGTATTCGACTTTCGCTTTTGTCAGCTCGGACCATAAATACCGGCTGGAAGCCCGCTCGGAGGACAATGCGGGTAATTTCAGCGCCAGCTACGCAACCGCCACCTTTACCATAGACCGGGAGCCGCCGGCTGCCCTGATAACTTTCCCGCTTAACGGGGCCGCTGTCACGGATGTGACTAATGGCGGCAAAGGCATAACCAGTACGGCGGCCGATACCGGCTCCTTTAATCCCGGCAATGTCCCTTCTGACGGCGTCAGGATAGCTGTAAGAGAACTCGGGCCTCCGAGCAACGGCAAGTGGTGGAACGGGCTTGGCGGGGCCGGGGCGTTCAGCTTGGTTAATCCGGACGGGAATGAGGAGATGATCTTCGCCGGTTCGGCCGGCGGCGTTCCCGCGGAGGCGACTTATACCGAGGTGACCAACGCTAAGCTGACTTCCGGCACCTCCTATTATGTGACGGTAAGGATATTGGACGCGGCCGAACCGGCGAATGAAAGCGCCTTTTATGTAATTGGTACGACATTCTCTTTTGACAATACCCCGCCGACGGCTTCGATAGGCGCGCCCCTGAACGCCCGCTATTACAGCGCACTGGGGTCGGTCTCCGGAACTACGAGCGATAACGTGGGCGTCAGCACGGTGGCTCTGAGCGTCCGGGAGGCCGGGGGGAATTGTTACGATACGGCGGACAACCAGTTCGACGCGCTCTGCCCGGCGTGGTTCAAGGCGCAGGGCACGGCCGCAGCGTGGACCTACGCTTTCGCCTCTGAACCATGGGAGAAGGAAAAACAGTACATCGTGTATTCGAGCGCTACCGACCAGGCCGGGACAGTGCAGACGGCGGTGAGTTCCTCCACTTTCTATTACGACGTGTACCGGCCGACCGCCGCTGTGTTCCTGCCGGTTGACGGCGGCGCTTTGAACGCCCTCCAGGGCACTATTTTCGGCACCGCAATGGACGACCCCGGCGCAGGCGCCGGCTCCGTTCAGATCGCCCTCTCCTCTTCATCTATCGGCGCGGCTAATACCTGGCTGAGCGGCGGCGTTTTCACCGGCGCGAACGCGGTTTACTACAGCACAGACAGCTACACCCCCGGCGCCATAATAAGCACCTGGACCTGGGCCCGGCCGGCCCTTCAGAACACTAAGCTCTACACCATCAGGCTGCGCACCGCCGACAACTCCATTCCCCCGAATGTCAGCACCCTAAGCTATACGTTCCAGTACGACGACGAGGCGCCGCTGACCTCTATAAGCATGCCGGCCGACAGACAGATCTACGCTTCGCTCCCGGGCGTCTCCGGCGCTTCCGCGGATAATGTCGGGGTAAGCACGATAGCGCTCAGCCTGTGGAAGACCGGCGGGACCTGCTACCAGCCCGGCGGGACATGGGGCGCCTGCCCCGGCTGGTTCGCCGCGAAGGGCCTCGCCGGCAGCTGGAGCTATGATTTCGACGGCGTCCCGCCCTGGGCGACCAATATACAGTATGTGCTGTATTCAAGCGCCACGGACACCGCCTCGAACAGGCAGGTAGCGGTAAGCTCGGCTGCGTTCGCCTTCGATATCTCGGTGCCCACCGCGGCGGTTACGCTCCCGGCCAATGCGGCGCGCGTCAGGGACATCTCCTACATACGCGGCACGGCCGCTGATAACGCCTTCGGCGGGCTGGGCGCCGTAGAGCTCCGCGTCAGGAGGGTAACCGCGCTCTCCCAGTACTGGGACGCCAACAGGACGGTCGCCGGGGATTACGGGTTCGACCTGCCGCTGACCAGCGCCGAAAGCGCGTGGTTCGTTGCTTCCGCCACCGAGCCCGGCGGCAGCCCTGACTGGACCAAGTGGTTCGTCGATTCCGCCACCCTGCGCGGAGACATGGAAGGGAACGGCCGGGAGTACGAGCTGAACGTGCGCGCGAGGGACAGGGCCGGCCTGTACTCAACTACCTACGGCACGGCTGCCTTTACCTACGATAACACCGCGCCGCAGACGGCTTTGACCTGGCCCCCGGCGGGTTCCGGAGCCTTCATCTCGACATACACCATGATATCAGGCAGCATGGCCGACAATGTCGCGCCAGGGGTTAATCCCGGCAGCGTCAGCAAAGTTTATGTCAGGTTCTACAGCTTCCAGGATCAAGGCTATTGGAACACCACGGGCTGGGTGCCCTCCTACACGCTGCAGTCGGATAACGCGCAGCTGAACGTCTACTCGGATTCATGGACCATTACCGCCAATCTGCCGACGCTTGTTACCGGGGCTTCCTATTACATAACCTCCTCCGGCATCGACAGCGCGGACGGAGGTGGCAACGCGGAGAACTGGGGCAGCGTGCTGGGCTCGACCTTCACTTTTGACAACTCCGGACCCCTGGTGACTATCAGCACACCCGGCGCGACGCTGGGCATCTTCAGCAGCTTCCTCACTATCGGCGGCACGGCCGTTGACGTTTCGAGCGCTGTCAGATCCGTTTCCATCAAGATCCGGCGGGACGCCGACGGGCAATACCTGGACAGCGGCGGCGCATGGGGCGTCCCGGTAAGCACGCTGGCTGTCGCCGGCCTGGGCTCGCTGCCCTATTGTACTTATACGCTCGCCGACAACACACATTGGAGCGTCCAGAACAGCACGGGTCAGTTCAGCGTTTACGCGTGGGCCGAGGATTATCCGGGCAGCACCTCCACTGTGACCGGGCCGGCCAGGTTCATGTTCGACGTCAGCCTGCCGAGCGCCGCCGTGACGTACCCCCTGAACAACGCGATAGTGAATAACGCCTCGCTGATAAATATCTCCGGCACCGCCGACGATATCGCTATCAATCCGGAGACCCCGAATTCCAATATCGCCAGCGTGGAAGTCGCGCTATCCTCTTCCAATCCCCCGCAGGCCGGCTCCTGGTGGAACGGGGCTTCCTTTACCTCATGGGCGCCGGTTTACCTGTCGACCACTAATTTCGTCCCGGGCAATACCCCGGATACCTGGGAATTCGCAAGGCCCCCGGTCGGGGCAGGGCAGATGGAGGATGGAAAGAGCTATACCATCCGCCTGCGGGTAAAAGACAAGGCCGGGAATCCGTGGCGCATCATGCCGTCAGATATCAAATTTACATTCGATATCAGCGAACCAGCCCTGTATATCTCGGCCCCCAGGGTCGATTACCTGAGAACCCTCAGCCTGATAAACGGCACGGCCACGGACGGGCTTGGCGACATTAACATCAGGTCCGTAGAGCTGGCCCTGTCCACGGCTGTCAATTTCAACAACTGCCCCGACCAGTGCTCATACTGGACCTGGGCGGGCTCGAGCTGGACCTACGGCAACGAATACCGCGTAGCGGCCGCTAAGGACGGCACCGCGGACTGGTCAAAATGGAAGAAGGATTCCGGCTTCCCGACCTGGAGCTCTCTGGACGGGCAGAAAGTGCAGGTCCAGGTCTGGGCGATAGACGAAGCGAACAACGAGACGCTGGTAGTTTATAAGACCACGTTCACGGTAGATACCTCGTACGCGGCCTCAACCACTACCTTCCCGGTAAGCGCGGCCTCTTTCTCAAGTCTCACCAGGATATCCGGCACCGCCTCCGACGGTCTGGGTTCCGGCGTGAACCCGGAGAAAGTAGAGGTAGCCATACTCAGGAAGGGCGACAACTCCTTCTGGCGGCCGCTGACCGAGGATTTCGGCCCTCCGCCAGCTGGCCTGGACGACCCTGATGATGTGAGCATAGTCTGGAGCACTGCGGCGTATTATGTCGCCGGCTCCTCTTGGGCGTTCACGCGCATCAATACCAATAATTTCGTTTCAAACCAGGTCTATATCGCCAAGGAAAGGGTAACGGACACAGTCGGCAACGCTCCGGCGGTTACGGTTAACAATATTCGCAGCACCGGCGTGGAATTCTTCGTGGACAGGGACTCCCCGGTTTCCGTGACTACCGTACCGGCGCTGAGCGGCACGACCACTTATCTGAACCATCCCCCCGGAGATATTTTCGGGACAGCGGCCGATACCGGCGGGTCAGGCGTAAGGCAGATAACCGTCAGGGTAAGCCAGGTGAGCCGGGATAATACCCGCAACTGGTATACCTGGCTGGCGCCGAACGCCAGCTGGAGCGGCGGCACGCCGGGGTTCAGCCAGGTGGTAGCCGCTGCCCCCGACCTGCTGCGCTGGCGCAAGAGCCATAGCGGAGGCTTTGACGAGGGCTACCGCTACGAGATCCAGACGCAGTCCGCTGACTTCGGCAAGGATACCGCCGGCGCTTACACTAATTTTGAGACCAACTATACTACTGCCGCCTTCGTCATCGACTATACCACGCCCACCGTGGCGTTCGTAACTTTCTCAACGCAAACGCTGAACTATGTCTACAGTCTGGCCCTGGCTTCCGGCGCCATTAACGACCCGAATTCCATAGGCGGCAATGTAGTGGCGGGAGTGGACAAGGTTTATTATAAAATACAGGACATCACTGACGGCGGACACGCGCCTTCCGATAACTATTACTGGACAGGCAGCACTTGGGCCGTGACCGTCTCCACGCTGGAGGCCTCGGTTCACGTCAGCTCGTGGAGCATCGACTATACGGTGCTTCCCTCTACCAGCTACTGGGCGAGATGGGACCCGATTCCCACCGGCCGCCGATACAGAATGAATGTCTGGGCGCGGGACAGGGCCCTTAATATCACAGACCCAGCGGTGCTGTCCGCGGACCTTGTGTTCGATTCCAGCGCTCCCGCCTCGGCCATCACCTATCCGCCGGTTGGCGTGCCGGTCAATGGCGGAGTTCTCACTACAATTACCACCGTTGATGGAACCGCAGTGGACGCTTCAACCTCGGATGTAAAGCAGGTTTATGTTTCCGTCCGCAACGATCCGGAAAATATGCTCGGCGCATGCACGGAGGAAAATCTTCCCGGCAAGATAGGAAGGTACTGGTCGGGAACGGCCTGGAACTCCACCGTGGAAGTATGGAAGCCGGTTGATTCCTACTCTCCGGTGACGGATATATGGAGGTATACCGGAGTCGGCACGAACTGGGATAATGACTGCTATTACATAATCGCGTCCTCCGCCGTAGACCTCGCGGATAACTACGAGGTCCAGGTTTCCACAAGGAGGTTCAGGCTGCAGGCGCCGGCTGCCGTAGCGAGTCTGGCTATCCCCAAGGGGCCTCCGGACACGGGAATTCAATATTATTCCGTGCTGGCCAAGATAGCCGGAACCGCGGACGTGAACACGTCCTTCATACAGGTAGAGATACGTAAAAAATCCGGCGAATACTGGCATGATCCGGAGAGCGACGGCACCGGCTACTTCGCGGCCGACTCCACCTCGGTCGTGGTCGCTAAGGCGGCGTCATGGGCGTATATACTCAGCAGTCCTGAGACTGTCTGGGTGGACGGCTCGTCATACACCGTCAAAGCGACGGCCATCAACCAGGCCGGCCAGCCGGATCCCGCGGCCGCTGCTCGGGAAGTGCGGATAGATACCACTACTCCCGACACGGGCCTTTACTATCCCAATGCGAGCCTGTATTACGGCAACCTGGGCAACATGACCGGCTGGGCCGAGGACCCGGGTCTCAATCCCAGCGGCGTAAAGAAAGTGCAGCTTCTGATAAGGCGCCAATCGGATTGGAAATATTATGAGAACCTGACTTCCTCCTGGACATCCAACGGCGACAGCTGGGGCACCAATGAGGTCGCGCCGGAGGTGGGAGGCGACTGGACCTTCGAGATCACTAAGCCTACGGTCGCCTGGACTGACGGCGTCACGTACGAACTTAAGGTCCGGACCGTTGACGGCGCAATAAATTCTGAAAACTCCCTCTTTTTGGGCAACATCGACCCGTCTCCGGTGGGTGAATCTCCGACAAAAATCTTTACCTACGACACTTCCCGCGCCACGGCCACTATAACTTCAGCCCTGCATGGCAGGACATATTCCTCGATGGCGTTCTCTTCGGGCACTTTCAGCGACAATATAATGCCGCTCCCCGGAGTTAATCTCTCCCCGCCCGCCGGAGTCAATCTCTATGTCTTCGACCAGGCGGCCAACAAATACTGGGACGGAGTGCAGTGGGGGGATCTTGGAGAATCCACCTACTCGGTGACGGCCGTGTTCCGGGATTCGTGGACTTTCTCCGGCATGCCCACTGATTTCGGCACAATGGCCTCCAACGCCAAAACATACACCCTCTGGTCGCAGGCGCGGGATATGGCGGATAACCTGCAGGTTTCGTTCAGCACCACGGCGCCGATTCTCTCCTCGATGACGGTGTTGTTTGACCATGCCGGCCCGGTGATATCCGGGCTGAACGTGGCGAATAACGCCGTGCTGAACACGCTTAACTCTATCTCCGGAGATATATCGGACCCCTACTATCCCGACAACTCCATGATCTCCACAAATACCAATATCGAGGTTCAGATCACTTATCAGCAGGACGGGAACACATACTACTACAGCGACAACTTCTTCAGTTCCGCGCCGGCCTTTAACGTCTGGCGCAATCCCGGTCTCATCAGCGGGTATACCGCGCTCGGGCCTTCCTCCGGAACCTGGACGTACACTAAAGGATTTCCGGGTGGCTGGGTGTCGGACAGGAGCTACCTGATACAGGTGCGTGGCAGGGATAACGCCGTGCCGGCGCCGAATTACGGAACTCCGGCCACGGCTTCGAACGTAATTATCGACACCACTCCTCCGACCTGCTTCATCAGCACGCCTTCAGCCGCCGTTCCGCTGGTCAGGTATATTCCGTCAATAGGCGGTACTGCGTCCGGCGACCTGGCGGGGCTGGCAAATGTCGACTTTGCCGTCAGGCAGAGCATGACGCCGCCCGCGACCAATTATTTTAACGGCGCCGATTTTCTGTCGGATACGACGGTGTATTTCCGCGCTTCAGGAGGCACCGGCAACGGCGCATCCGTGGTCTGGTCCAGCGCGCCATCGGCCGGACTTATCTCCAAGCTGGTGGACGGCTCCACCTACACCGTTTTCGCTTATGCCACGGATAATGCGGGCAACAGCCAGAAAACCACGGGCGAGGCCCCCTCTGTCACATTCCGCTGGTACATCGATTCCGCCGCGCCAGCGCTGGCAGTGCTGAACCCCGACAGCGCCACCGAATCTTCGCTGACGGTTATACACGGTACGGCGTCCGACACCACCGCGAGCGGCACCGGGGCCGCCGGCGCCCTGGACGGCCTGTGGGTGCGCATAAGGCAGAACTCCGCTGCTCCCCGCTGGTGGAATAGAAATACCCAGCAATTCAACACTGAGGGCATCCTGCCGGCGGAGCAGGCCTGGTTCATACCGGACGTTCAGTCCGCGTACACAATCTGGTCCACCACGCAGGCCGCGCAGGCTGCGGCAGGATTTGTGGATGGAACTCAGTACAGCGTGCAGGTTAAATCCTCTGACACGGCCGGTAATTTCTCCATCGCCT
>CAZPMW010000020.1:18375-26912 GCA_964587805.1 uncultured Elusimicrobiaceae bacterium | reverse complement strand
CGAGGGCGGGCATACGGTGGGCGCGGGCGTGGTCACAGAAATAATAGAATAAGGCTGAAGATCTATGACAGAAAATGTAAAAACAGACGACATGAAGCCGGCGGCTCAGCAGAAGATACGGATCAAACTGCTCTCTTACGACTATCGGCTGATAGACCAGTCTACGGCGAAGATCGTGGATACGGCAAAGCGGACAGGCGCGCTGATCGCGGGGCCTGTGCTGCTGCCGACCAGGATCCGCAAGTACACTGTGAACCGGTCGGTTCACGTCGACAAGAAGTCGCGCGAGCAGTTCGAGATGCGCATACACAAGCGCCTCATCGACCTGATAAGCCCTACGCAGAAGACGGTGGACGAACTGATGAAGCTCGACCTACCGAGCGGGGTAGACGTAGAGATTAAGCTGTAACCTCAGCCGGAGAACTCTGTTTGAGACCCGGACCGCTCTAAGAGCGGCCCGGGTTTTGTTTAAGGACGCGGCTCACTGTAAGAATCAGGGACGTAACACCTTTTTTCAGCCTTGACGCAAAAGGCGCCGGATCTTTTAGCGGGGATATGGCCACTAAGGGTTATGATTTAATGGCTGATAAAACTTGTTTTTTAAAAGATGTGCAGATAGATAATCGCGAGGAGTGCTATGTTTGCTATAGGGCGAAAAAAAACTGTCTGTGTGACAGCATAAAACCCTTCTCAACCAGGATGCGCTTCGTGATCCTCATGCATTCCAAAGAAGCACAGAAGCAAAAAACAGGCACAGCACGATTGGCAAAATTATGCTTAACCAACGCGGAACTTTTGATAGGGACAGATTTTACTCATAATGAGAGGGTTAATTGCCTGCTCCGGGATCCTTCCTACAGCCCTTTTGTCCTGTATCCCGGGCCTAAAGCCGTGAGTTTTAAAACCGGGGGGGATAGTCTTTTCAAATCAGAAGGGAAAACACCTCTGATCTTTGTTATAGACGGGACATGGCGCGGCGCCAGAAGTCTTTTAAACAAAAGCCAGAACATTCGTGCCTTATCCCGGCTCTCTTTTTCCCGCAGCTATAACTCCCAATTTATTATTAAAAGACAGCCGAGGGCTCATTATGTCGCTACCATAGAGGCCATCTACTATTTATGCAAGGAGGCTGAAGAAGCCGGCAGTGAGAATCTTAACGCGCAAAGCGAAATTCTGAAGATAGTTTTTAAGAAAATGGTTGATACCCAGATTAATTATCAAAGGGGGGCTGGCAGGGGGAGTCGCCGCCTTCTGGCGATGAATCGTAAGTAATGCCGGGTTTGCCTGCTCTGCGGAGAAAAGCAAGTAAGTGAGATGTATCCTTTCCAGGCGCCCATGTTGCTTGCGCTGGGCCTCCCAAAATACCCGGATGCAAGGCACCGTCAGAAGTGTATAATAGACTTATCAGCCGGTCGCATTGAGAGCGCCGGCGCTTTTATGGATATATGGCAAATTCGGCGGAAGTATAGGTCAGTGATAAACAGGGGGAGAACTGTATGAAAACAATAATTGTGACGGTGTCCGCGCTTTTAATTGCCGGCAGACTGTTTGCGGCAGGTGCCGCTCAGCAGGTGAATCCCGCCCAGCCAGAGGCAGTGGCCGCGGCGCCAGATGCGGCTGTGGTGAAGGCGGCCGCGCCTGTGAAAAAAAAGGCGGTTAAGAAGGCCGGCTTGCCTGCGGCTCCGGCCGTCACCAAAGCGGCGATAACTCCAGCCGTCTCCGCGGCAGCGGAGGTTAAGCAAAGCGCGCTGCCTGAGATTGTGCCAATTGTTTCTGCGCAGGCAGAGGTCCCTGAGAAACACGCCGTTGCGCGGATTCAGGCCTGTCCCGGCTGCTTCCAGCCGCTGCTGGACGGATATAATGGCATTATCGCGGACCTGAAGCCATGGATGGATGAGAGGGACGCTATGGCCCTCGATCTGGACCGCAGGCTTTCAGAGATACAAAAACGGATCAACGAAAAAGATGACGCAATAGAGCAAGCCAAACTGGGCGCCGATAAAAAAGCGGCGAAGGCTGCGGTTAAAAGTCTGAACAAAGAGCGCAAAGCGATATTGAAGGAATATACAGACACAAACGACAAAAAAGACGGGTTTTATAAAACGTTCTCTAGCGAGGTAGAGGAAAAAGTAGAAGGCTATAATAAAATAACCGCGATGAAACTGCAGATGACGCTGTCGGCCGCCTCGCAGTAGCGCGCGGACGCGGCTTGCAAAAGGCAGCAGGGGGCTTGGTTTATGACCTTACAATCGATTCTGTTTCTGGCAAGTCTTGTGGTGCTGGCTGTTTGGGGGTATCTTGCCGACAAACAAAATAAGAAACAACGCGGACAGGAGTCGTTCCGTGCTCACCTGGCGCGGTTCAAGGATATCTATCGATTAATGCCTGAACTCATCCAGGCGATGTGGAAGGATCTTTCAAACCCACAAACAAAGCTCGCGAGAGAATTCTTTATTGTAAGCCGGAAGATCACTTTTGATGGCGGAGGCGGAGTTTTGATTTATTATATCGAGGACCACAATGATCTGGAAACGAAGGCGGGAATCCTGGCGGACAATGGTTACATCACTGATGTTACGCAATACAACGTTAAAAAATACAGAATGTCTGAAGAGTTCGCGGCCTTGATACTGCAAGCCGCGAAAGAATAAGAATGTAACGCTGAGATAGTCTCAGGCGGACCGGAGCCGTTTTTCGGGCGGATATTGTCCGCCGCTCCGCACTGTATGTTATCCGTAAAGCGCTTATGGAAAAGATAAGCTGTCCTTACTGTGGCCGGGAGAATTCCGCGGAAAGCGAGATCTGCTGGGCCTGTTACAAAGGCCTGCGCCCCCCCGGGGAAACTACGCCAGCGCCCAAAGAACCTGTTGCTCCGGCGCCGGATTCCGTTGAAGAGCCCGCCGGCTCCGTCCGGGGCGCCCTGGGCAGGCTCACGCTGGCGTCCGCGCTCGCCCTGTTCTATGTGCAGTGGTGGCGGGTAGAAAACTATTTTTCGCCGCTGGACTACGTCAATCTGGCGTTCCACGAGGCCGGACATGTCTTCCTGGGGTTTTTCGGACAATTCATAGCGACCGCAGGCGGAACTATTTTTCAGCTGCTTTTCCCGGCAGTTTGCGGATTTCATCTATGGCGGCAGGGTAATCGTATGGGCTGGCAGTTATGCTTTTTCTGGTTTGGAGAGAACTTGCTGAACATCAGTATATACGCCGGAGACGCGCTAATGCAGGCCCTCCCCCTGGTGGGCGGCGGCGTGCACGACTGGACTTACCTGCTGACGGAAACGGGGCTGATAGCTCATACGCGCGGCACCGCCAGAGTAATATTCTCAGCCGGTTCAGCTATCATCTTTTACTCGCTTTTCAGCGTGGGCCGGGACGGGCTGGCGCCGCTGTTGTCAGCCGTGCGCCAAAAGACAGCGCGGTGATATTGACCCGCCTGGGCAGAGCAGATAAAAAACCTTTTGACTCCCTGAATTTTTTTTGTTACAATAATCCTGTAGTTCCAGAGCCTTTCAAAGCGAAGTTCCTTTGTTAAGGTTTGTTTTTATATATTTAAGGCCGTCGCGTTCTTCGGAATACGGGCGGTCGGTCCTATAGGCGGAGCGGCCTCAAATTCCCTCCGACTGCGGACTTTATACCATAAAAACATAAAATTGAAGTGTCTTTTCCGGGCCGCCGGTAGCGGCCGATGGTAAGGCTGTCGCGGGAAACATATATTTTTTCCGCAGAAAGGCCTAGCTAAGGGATACTCTCCCCGGAGCGCAGGTTTATCTGTTCAGAGAACTTTTCAGAGGTAACAACATATGACCGAAGAAAACAAGAACGCGGAGCAGCCCCAGAGCGCGCCCCAGGCCCAGCCTGAGGAAATGCCGGCGGCGCTGAAGATCATGATCGGCAAAAAGATAGGCATGACCCAGATGTTCGACGAACACGGCGAACTGTACGGGGTCTCGGTCGTAGAGGCCGGCCCCTGCCGCGTGATCCGCACCCGGACCAAAGAAAAAGACGGCTACACCGCGGTATGCCTTGGCTTCGGGCATAAAAAAGACAGCCATACTGACAACGCCGCTAAGGGGATATTCTCCAAACTGGGCATCAGCCCTATCCGCCACATGAAAGAATTTCGTTTGGATAATATCGACGGCGTGAAAGACGGCCAGACCGCCACCGTGGCCGCGCGCTTTGCGGCCGGCGACTATGTGGACGTGCAGGGCATTTCCAAGGGCAAGGGTTTCGCCGGCGGTATGAAACGCTACAATTTCGGCGGCGGCCCCGCGTCACACGGAGCCTCGGACAGGGAAAGAGCCCCGGGTTCGCTGGCTTCCAGGCGGTCTCTGGGGCGCGTGCTTCCGGGCCAGCGCATGGCCGGTCACATGGGCATGGACACTGTTAGCATGATGAAAATAAAGGTCCTGAAGGTGATACCCGAGCAGAACCTGATTCTTTTGAACGGCAGCGTGCCGGGCGCCAAAGGGTGCATGGTTTACCTCGTCAAAACGGTCAAGGCCGTTCCGAAGCCTCAGGTGGCGGTTGGCAAGAAGGGAAAGGCAGCTACGAAGGCTGCGCCCAAAAAAGCGGCGCCCGCGGCTAAGAAATAAGGAAATATTAACTTATGGAAACCAAACTCTTTAATTTGAGCGGCAAGGAGATAGGCAAGTATGAATTGCCGGAGCTCCTGTTCAGCCTCAAGCCAGATCCGTACTTTCTGCATGAAGCGGTGAAATATTACCTGGCCAACAAGCACCGCGGGACGGCCTCCACTAAAACCCGCAGCGAGGTCTCCGGCGGAGGCCACAAGCCCTGGAAGCAGAAGGGGACCGGCAGGGCGCGCGCAGGCAGCACGCGCTCCCCGGTGTGGAGGAAAGGCGGCGTCGTGTTCGGCCCCAGGCCGCATTCTCACCGGCAGGATATGTCCGAAACCAAGAGGCGCGCCGCGCTGGCGGATGCGCTGTCGGCCAAGCACGCAGCCGGAGAGGTTTTTGTCGTGGAGAATCTCGATTTTAAAGAGGCCAAGACCAAAGCGCTCTCAGCGTTCTATAAAACTATGGCCCTGGACGGAAAGCGGGTGCTGTTTATTACCGACAAGCCCGACAGCAATTTTCACAAGGTCTCGCGGAATATGCCCCGCGCGAACTGGAGCCTTGCCGCTAACCTTAACGCCTATGAAGTGCTTCGCCACGGCCGGCTTATATTCACCGTGTCAGGCATGACGGCGCTGGCCGGCGCGGGCAGGAGGGAGGACTAATGAACAGGCCTATTTCCGAAGTGCTCGTTTCCCCGGTGTTGAGCGAGAAGAGCGTTACTGCCAAGGACGCCCAGAACCGTTACACCTTCAAGGTGCGCACCGGCGCCAATAAGGTGGATATAAAGCAAGCCGTAGAGAGTTTGTTTAAGGTAAAGGTTGAAAAGGTGAGGACCATGATCTTCATGGGCAAGATGCATAAAGTCGGCCGCTATGAAGGCAGAAGGTCCGATTGGAAAAAAGCAGTGGTCACGGTGAAAGCGGGCCAGAAGATAGACTTGACCGACCTGCCTAAATAGACGAGCCGCAGGCAAAAGAGAAAGGCTTTAAGGTTTTCAGGAGATTATTATGCCAGTTAAATCATTCAGACCGTACACGCCGTCCAGAAGGACGCTGCAGATGGCTGATTTTTCCGATATTACCAAGACGACACCGGAAAAACATTTGTCCGTCGGCATGAGGAAGCACGGGGGGCGCAATAATACCGGTATGATCATGGTGCGCCACCACGGCGGCGGTCATAAGCGGAGTTACCGCGCTATCGATTTTAGACGCGAGAAATTCGGGGTGCCTGCAAGGGTGGCGTCCATAGAGTACGATCCCAACAGAAACGCCCGTATCGCCCTGCTGTTTTACGCAGACGGAGAAAAACGCTATATCCCTGCCCCGTTGGGGTTAGGAGTTGGCGCAACCGTTATGAGCGGGCCCAAAGCGGAGATAAAGACAGGCAATGCGCTGCCGATAGCGAACATCCCTGAAGGCAGTTTTATACACGCCATAGAAATGATTCCCGGAAAGGGAGCGCAGTTTGTACGCGCCGCCGGAACCCAGGCGCAGCTCATGGCCAAGGAAGGCGATTACGCCCTTATTAAAATGCCTTCAGGCGAGATCCGGAAGGTCCTTAAGAATTGTCTTGCCACTCTGGGCCAGGTTGGCAATCTGGAGCATAACACGATATCTCTCGGTAAGGCCGGCCGCAAGCGCCATATCGGCGTGAGGCCCACGGTGCGCGGCGCGGCAATGAACGCCTGCGATCATCCCCTCGGCGGCGGCAGAGGGCATTCCAAGGGCAACAATGTTCCGCGTTCACCCTGGAATCAGCCGTCCAAGGGTTTCAAAACCAGGACCAAGAAAAAAATATGGTCGTGGATGATAGTTCAGGACAGGCGTAAGTCGGTGGGAAGCGTATAATTTGATCCGTCCGCCTAAGGCGGATGCGATAAGCGGAGGTTTGCAAATGAGCAGGTCTTCAAAAAAGGGTCCCTACGTTGACGCTAATGTGGTGGAAAAAGTGCGGAAAATGGACCAGTCCGGTGAAAAAAAACCGATTAAGATATGGTCCAGGACATGCACCATCACCCCGGGGTTCGTAGGGCATACTTTCATGGTGCATAATGGCAAAAAATTCCTGCCCGTTTATGTAACGGAACGGATGGTCGGCCATAAAATGGGAGAATTTTCGTTTACCAGGCTCTTCAAGGGCCATGGTCAGTCTCATACGAAAGAAGCCACGGCTTTGACGTAACAGAAGTATAGAGACGAGAGTGTGGAGCGGATCAGTGAGTCGGGCGCAGCCTGTTCACAGTCGACTCTGCGCTACCCACCAGTCAGGAACGGAGTGAATATATGGAAGCTATATGCAAATTGCGGTATCAGCGGTACGGCCGACGGAAGGTCGGACAACTGCTGGACCAGATCAGAGGCAAGTCCCTGTTCCAGGCTGAACAGATTCTGGCCAGCATCCCGATGAAAGCTACGGAGCTAGTTCAGGATGCGGTTAAATCCGCAGGCGCGAATCTGTCGGTTAAACTGGGCCGGAAGCTGGACATTAAAACCGTGTGGGTAACCACCGCGTTTGCCGACCAGGGCCCGATGAAAATGTTGAAAAGGGTGCAGCCCGGCCCCCAGGGGCGGTCAATGCCGTTTAAAAGGAAAATGTGCCATATCACCGTGGCTGTTTCCGATATAAAAGGAGGAAAATAGTTGAGAGTAGATAGTTGAGAGCAGAGAGTCATAACTCTACACTCTACACTCTACCCCCTAAGCTATCCGTAAAATATGGGCCAAAAAATTCATCCCAGAGGTTTCAGGTTGGGGTATGTGCAGGACTGGCAGTCAAAGTGGTTTTCTGTCCACAAAATGCCGGAACTCATAGGAGAAGATTTTGAGATCAGGCGCATGGTTGAGGAGCGCTTTAATCAGGCCTCGGTCAGCTGGGTCGGTATAGAGCGGGCCGGATCGTATCTTAAGCTTACCATCCACACCTCACGGCCGGGCATAGTAATAGGCCGCCGCGGAGCGGACATAGAAAATCTCAAGAAAGCTATCGAAACCCTTACCGGCAGGAAAGTGTTTGTAAATGTTTCCGAGATTAAGATCGCGGAGCTGGATCCCAGGCTGGTCGGGCAGTCAATAGCTCAGCAGCTTGAGAAGAGGATCGGGCATAAAAAGGCCATCAAGCGCGCCATGGAGCGCACCATGGGCGCCGGCGCCCTGGGTATTAAAATCATGGTCTCCGGCCGCCTCGGCGGCTCTGAGATCGCCCGCCGCGAGCAGTTCCGTAAGGGGCGCGTGCCTCTTCAGACGCTGTCGGCCGAGATTGATTACGGCTTGACTGAAGCCATGACCGTTATGGGCAAGATAGGCGTAAAAGTGTGGATATTTAAAAAACTTTTCTTTGCAAAGACTCCGAGGGAGCTTATGGAGCAGCTAAAGAAGCTTCAGGCGGAGACCCCGCTGGAGGTTCCGGTGGATGTCGGGCAGTCTAACGCGCAGGAATCCAGGTAGTGTAGGTAGAAGGAGACTTAATTTATGCTGATGCCAAAAAGGGTCAAATACAGAAAGACCCATTCCGCTCCGCGCATTAAAGGGTTCACCAAGGGCGGCGCAGTTCTGGTTTTCGGAGAGTACGGACTTAAAGCCCTTGAGCCCCGCTGGATTACAGCGCGTCAGATAGAGGCCTGCCGTGTATCCATAATGCGCTTTATCAGAAAGAAAGGAAAAGTGTGGATAAGAATATTCCCAGACAAGGCGGTCACTAAGCACCCGGCCGAAACCCGCATGGGTAAGGGTAAGGGAGCGCCAGATCACTGGGTAGCTGTAGTAAAGCCGGGCAGGATCATGTTTGAGGTGGAGGGACTGGATCTGGAAACCGCAAAGACGGCGTTTACCAGGGCCAGCCACAAGCTGCCGATACGGACCCGGTTTGTCGCGAGAAACGACTAGGCGATTCCTGCGCCGCAGCAGAGCCCGGGGCTCTTAAGCGGCCTAAACGGAGTTTTAACTTATGAAAAGAA
>CAZPMW010000020.1:0-18365 GCA_964587805.1 uncultured Elusimicrobiaceae bacterium | reverse complement strand
TTATGCGCGAGAACGAAGACCTGCAGGAGGCCCTGAAAAGAAAAGATAAAGAAAGTTTAAGGAATATGTCTAGCGCGGAGCTGGGGGTGCAGCTGCGGGATCTTGAAAAGCATCTCTTTCAGATTAAATTCAAAAGGGCTTCTTCGCCGCTTGAAAACCCGCTGGAGATCAGGCTGATAAGACGCAAGATGGCCGTGATCAGGACTTTCCTGGGCGATCAAGCGCGCGCCGTGGCAGCCGCCAAAATTCCAGAGGTGAAAAACAATGACTGAAAATATGATTGAAAGGAATGCCAGGAAATCTGTCCGCGGGGTAGTGGTTTCGGATAAGATGACTAAGACCCGGGTTATTAAAGTGGAGCGCACCACGCGCCATGCCGCTTATTCCAAGACCCAGCGGAGCTACGAAAAATTCTACGCCCACGACGAGGCGAATGAATCCAAAACCGGCGATACGGTTGAGATCACCAGCACCAGGCCGATGTCCAGCCTTAAAAGGTGGCGGATTTCACGCGTTATAGAAAAGGCTAAACTTTAAGCAGACACGGCGGCAATGAACCGGGGAGATACTTATGATACAGTTAAGAACGATGCTGAATGTCGCGGATAACTCCGGAGCCAAGAAACTGATGTGTTTCATGGTTCTGGGCGGCAGTACCCGGCGCTACGCTTTTTTAGGCGATATAGTGGTGTGTTCAGTGAAGGACGCAGTGCCCAACGGGGCTGTCAAAAAAGGCGAGGTTGTTAAGGGCGTTGTGGTCAGGTGCACTAAAGAGAGCCGGCGCAAAGACGGGTCTTATATCCGCTTTGACGATAACGCCGTCTGTCTTATCGATGCCAACGGCGAACCCAGGGGAACCCGCGTGTTCGGTCCCGTGGCCAGAGAGCTCAGGTCCAGGAATTTCCTTAAGATAGTCTCCCTGGCCCCCGAAGTAGTCTGACCGCCAGGGGGACAAGCTTCCCCCCAGGCGCCGGCTGATGCGTTAAGGAATAAGAACATATGATCAGATTGAAAAAAAAAGATATCGTGATGGTGATGTGCGGCAAGGATAAGGGCAAGAAGGGCGAGATAAAAGAGATACACCCCGAAACTGAAAAGGTGGTGGTGATGGGAGTGAATATAGTCTCCCGGCACAAGCGGGCCACCAAAGAGAAGCCGGGCGGCATTCATAAGATGGAAGCGCCCCTGCATATTTCCAATGTCCAGCTTATCTGTTCCAAATGCGCCAAACCGGTGAAGACCAAAGTGTCAGTGGCGCCCTCCGGAGACAAGATGCGCGCCTGCCGCAAGTGCGGAGAAGTGATTCTGTAAGGAACGTGCAGCGTAAAGCGGATAAGTAACAACCTTCGCTTTTTACGATTTACGGTTAACGGCTGAATTAAAGAGGTGTTTTTAATGACCAAGGAAAATCAGAAAGAAGGGGCTCTGCCCAAAGATTACAAGCCCCGCTTGAGGGATTTGTATACGAAGAAAGTTGTTCCGGCTATAATGAAAGAGCTTGAGCTTAAGTCGCCAATGGCTGTTCCTAAGATCACCAAGATAGTGATCAATATAGGCGTAAGCGAGGCCAAGGAAAATATCCAGGCGCTGGACCTTGCCAAGGAGGACCTCGCCCAGATAGCGGGCCAGGCCCCCCAGGTCAGACGCGCCAAGAAGTCCATTTCCAACTTCAAGCTGCGGCAGGGCATGCCAATCGCCGTGCGCGTTACGCTCCGCGGCGACAGGATGTACGAGTTCCTTGATCGTTTCATCTCACTCTCCATGCCCAGGATCCGCGATTTTCAGGGCATAGATGCAAAGTTCTTTGACGGCCGCGGCAATTTGAACATCGGCCTTCAGGAGCACCACATCTTCGTGGAAGTGAACCAGGAAAAATCGCCGAAGGCACGCGGCATGAATATAACGTTTGTAACGACCGCCGGTGACAATAATAAGGCTAAATCCCTGTTAGAGCACTTCGGCATGCCTTTTAAAAAGGCGAAGAATTAAGGAGCAGATATGGCTACATACGCTTGGATGGCTAAGATGCGCAAACCCCAGAAGTTTTCCACGCGCTTCAGGAACAGGTGTCAGATATGCGGGAGGCCAAGGGGCTACTACAGGGATTTCGGACTGTGCAGGATCTGTCTCCGGAAAATGGCCCATGAGGGGCTTATACCGGGTTTAAAGAAATCCAGCTGGTAGCCGCCTGCGCGAAGGCGCGGCGGAAGACAAGAGCCGCGCCGGTTTACAGCTTATCAACGTTTAAAAGTTTTGAAGGAGAAAAAAATGGATCCCATATCCAACATGCTGACCACCATACGCAACGCTGTGGCCAAAAATAAGGAAAGAGTTGATGTGCCTTTTTCGAACATCAAAGCCTCGGTCGCCAGGCTGCTTAAGGATGAAGGGTTCGTATCTAACTATAAGGTAATAGACCCTAAGGCCGACAAGAGCGTGGACCGGCGCGGCGTCATTAGAATAACGCTGAAGTACACCCAGAACAAGCGCCCGGTCATCACCGGCATCAGGAGAGTTTCCAAGCCAGGCCTGAGAATTTACAGGCCGCATACGGACATCCCCAGGGTTCGAGCGGCTTTTGGTGTCAGCATACTTTCAACTTCCAAGGGCCTTATGACGGATTCAGAAGCCAAGAAGCAGAAAGTCGGCGGTGAAATAATCTGCCAGGTGTGGTAAATCCAGGAAAGTGTTCGCGCCGGCCGGCCGGACACGAGACGCCAGCGGCAGTTGCAGAATAAAGATTTCCCGCTACAAAGCCCTGCGGGCCCGCCTACGGCGGAAAGAGGAAAAAAATATGAGCAGAATCGGCAGAAAACCGGTGGTCATGCCCGAAAAAGTTACAGCGAGGGTGGAAAACAGCTCGGTTTTCGTAGAGGGCCCTCTCGGCAAACTTTCTTATGCCCTTCCCAACGGCATACTCGCCTCAGTGAAGGACGGCAGTATTAACCTGAGCGTGGCCGGCGGAGCGACGGACAAAGGGGCGCTTTATGGCACCATCAGGGCGCGGGTCGGAAATATGGTAACCGGCGTGCACAGCGGATTTCGCAAAGTGCTTGAGATCAACGGCGTCGGCTTTAAGGGCGCGGTCGAAGCTTCCAAACTTACGATGCAGCTTGGCTTCTCGCATCCGGTTATAGTTGATATACCCCAGGGCATCAAGATGGCTTTCGATCCCAAAGCGACCATTCTTACCATCAGCGGTATTGACAAGGACCTGGTGGGCAATTTGGCGGCCCAGATAAAAAGAGTGAAGCCGCCGGAGCCCTATAAAGGGACCGGGATCAAATATCAGGGCGAGCATATTATCCGCAAGGCCGGCAAGACAGCGGCCGGCGCGACCGCCAGCGCGGGCGGAGGGGCGGCTAAGAAATAACTCCGGATGTTCTTAAAAGGAAAGAAATCATTATGATAAGCAAACAGGAAAGATATCAGTTCAGGAAAGAGCGCACCAGGAAGAACCTTCAGGCTAACGCTTTTACCCGTCCCCGCCTCAGCGTGTACCGGAGCGGCCGGTACCTGTACGCTCAGGTCGTGGACGACTCAAAAGGCCGGACTCTCGCCGCGGCCTCCAGTCTGGACAAAGAACTGAAAGGCAAGGTTGACTCCGGCAAGAGCGTGGCTGCCGCCAAAGTGGTTGGCTCCCTGATCGCGAAAAGAGCTATTGAGAAAGGCGTCAAAGACGTCTGTTTTGACCGCGGGGGCAGGGTGTTTCACGGCAGAGTAAAAGCTCTGGCCGAGGCAGCCAGAGAGGGCGGTCTTAATTTCTAGATGCCGGCAAACTGGTATGCGTGTGGGCGGCTGCCTGCAAGCTTACAAGTGTGCCAGCCTGCAAGCCTACTAATTACGGAGAATCTATAATGCTGAGAAACCAGAAACAATTGCGGACTGAGAAGGAACTGAACGCCGACGGTTCGCCCAAGGTGACCGCGGCGCTGGAGATGCTGGATCTGGACCTGAAGCCGGCTCCTGAGGAAAAGACCGTGGTGGTCGCGATAAACAGGGTTACCAAAGTGGTCAAGGGCGGAAAAAGATTTTCATTCAACGCTCTGGTTGTCGTCGGAGACGGGGCCGGTTCTGTGGGAGTGGCCCTGGGAAAATCTAATGAAGTGCAGGTCGCCATCCAGAAGGCTTCTGCGGCCGCCCGTAAAGAGATGATATCTTTCCCGCTTAAGGGCTCCACCATCCCGCATGAAACGGAAGGCTATTTCGGCGCAGGCCATGTTTGGATGAAACCCGCGGTCGGAGGTACCGGCCTTATAGCAGGAGGAGGCGTGCGCGCGGTGCTGGAAGCCGGCGGAGTTAAAAACGTGCTCACCAAGAACCTCGGTTCCAGAAATGCCTTCAACACTGTATATGCGACCTTTGACGCACTGCGTCAGCTTAGAAGCAGGGAAGAAATTTTGAAGATGCGGGGCGTACAATAACGGCCGGTCAAGCAAAGGAGAGATAATATGATTTTACTTCATAAGATGAGCCCAAAACCCGGCTCCGTTCACAGGAAAAAAAGGCTCGGTACCGGACAGGGATCCGGCCACGGCCAGACCTCCACCAAGGGACAAAAGGGCCAGAACGCTACCGCCGGCGGTTCCAAGCGCGACGGGTTTGAGGGCGGACAGATGCCGCTGCTGCGGCGCATCCCCAAAAGCGGATTCAGCAATAAACAATTCCGCACAGTATACGAATGGACCAATGTTTCCATTCTGGATAAGAACTTTGAAAACGGCGCCGAAGTCACCCCCCAGACACTTGTCTCCAGCAGGCTGATAAAGAAGGGTGACCTTGTGAAGGTCCTTGGCGACGGAGAGATAACCAAAAAATTGACCGTCAGGGTCCACGCTTTTTCAAAGTCCGCTAAAGAAAAAATAGAGAAAGCCGGCGGCAAGGCTGAGCTGATCGCCGCTGAGGTCAAGCCGGAAAGCAAGCAGGCAAGCAAGCGGGATATCAAGCGGAAGAGCAAGCAGGATAAGAAATAGAGAGGGGAAGTATTAGGGAACACGAGAGAAATTTAGAATTATTTTTCCTCCATCCGGCCCTAATCCTTAAGGAAGTCTTTAACCGTAACGTTTTCGGTTAAAGAGGGCGAAACATGCAAGCAATAACAGATCTGTTTAAAATTCAGGACCTCAAAAGACGAATCCTGTTCGTCCTCACGGCGTTGGCGGTGTACCGCTTGGGCGCCACCATCCCCATCCCTGGCATAAACACAGCGGCTCTCAAGGCGTTGTTCGCAGCCAACCAGGGAAGTCTGCTGGGTTTCCTTGATATCTTCTCCGGCGGCGCTCTGGGTAAATTCTCCATCTTTTCAATGGGCGTGATGCCGTATATAAACGCCTCAATCATAATGAGCCTCGTTCAGGGAGCGCATATCTTCCCCGTGCTGGACAGGCTTCAGAAAGAGGGCGAATCCGGCCGCAGAAAGATTACTCAGTTCACCAGGATCTTTACGCTGTTCCTGGCCGCTTTCCAGTCGATGGGCCTGACCATCGCGCTCACTAAAATGTCCCCCGCCGGCGGAGCGCCGATCGCTCCAAACACCGACATGATGTTCTATTTCGTTACAGTGCTTACGCTTACGACCGGGACGATTTTCGTCATGTGGCTCGGAGAGCAGATAACGGAGCGCGGCATAGGCAACGGCATCTCGCTTATTATTTTCGCGGGGATTGTTTGCGGCCTGCCCAGCGCCGTTATGAGCATGATCAAGCTCATACAAATAGATGAAATCAGCCTTTTGACCGGCGGGGCGATAGTTGCCATAGTATTCATAGTTGTCGGTCTGGTCATCTGGGTTGAGACGGCGCAGAGGAAGATCCCGATCCAGTACGCGCAGAGGCAGGTTGGGCGCAAGACTTACGGCGGCGTAAGCACCTTCCTCCCCCTTAAGGTGGACCAGTCCGGCGTTATAGCCGTCATCTTCGCCGTTTCACTTTTGAGCGTGCCCTATACTATAATCCAGTTCAATCCAGGCTCTTTGTGGGGGCAGAAAATACTCTCCTTCATGAGTCCCGGCAACTTCACTTACCAGCTGATGTACGTGGCGCTCATAGTGTTCTTCTGCTACTTCTATAATTCCGTCAGCATTAATCCCAAGGACCTGGCGGAGAATATGAAGAAGTGGGGCGGCTTCATCCCCGGTATCAGGCCTGGCGAGCCCACTGCGCAGTATATCGAGTGGGTCATGAACCGCATCACGCTTGGCGGCGCGCTTTTTGTCGCGATGCTGGCCGTTCTCCCGGATTATATGCGCGCCAAATTGAACGTCCCCTTCTATTTCGGCGGCACCTCCCTCCTGATCGTGGTAGGCGTGGCGCTGGATACTATAGCCCAGACCGAAGCCCACCTGATAATGCGGAACTACGAAGGCTTTTACAAAAACTCAAAGATAAAAGGGCGCTGGTTCAACGTGGGACAATAAGCGGCGGCAAGATAGAGCCGCCCTAAAGCGTGGAGTGCAAAACGTAAAGAGCCTTGAGCGCCCTTTTGCTATTTATTATTCCGCCATTATTGCCAGATATCCTTTTTTCGCGTTTTGCGTTTATAAATATTTATGAATATCGTTCTTTTGGGTTATCCGGGTTCGGGTAAAGGTACACAGGCCAAGGCGCTGAGCAGCAGGTTTTCGCTTTTTCATGTCTCTACCGGGGATATTTTCAGGGAAGCTATCGCTTCGAAGAGCGCGCTCGGACTGGAGGCCGCCGGGTATATTTCAGCCGGGAAACTTGTTCCGGACAAGCTGGTGCTGGACGTGATAAAGGCCCGGCTTGACTCGGAAACCAGGGGCGTTCTGTTCGACGGCTTTCCCAGGACAGTTGAACAGGCCAGGGAACTGGATAAATATTTTGCCTCCGGCGGCCGCAGCATAGACGCTGTCATTTTTTTAGATATCGGGGAAGACGAAGTGGCCGCCAGGCTGGGCGCGAGACGCACCTGCGGGAAATGCCTGAAGATCTACAACCTGCTCACCTCTCCTCCGGCTAAAGAGGGAGCATGCGACGCGTGCGGCGGTGAGCTTATATTGCGCGACGACGATGCGCCGGCAGTGATCAAGAGCCGGATAGGAGTTTATAAAGCGCAGACCGAACCCCTGGTGTCCTACTATAAAGCGGCGGGGAATTTTTACCCGGTCAGGGGCACCGAGTCGCCCGGGAAAGTTGCCGCTGATATAGCGGCCGTTCTGGGCAACAAGGTAAAGATTTGATGGTTGAAATAAAGACCCCGGCAGAACTAGAGAGGATGAGGCGGGCCTCAAAGATAGTGGCGCTGACGCTGGGGCTGCTGAAAAAAGAAATCAAGCCGGGTGTTGCGACCGCCGCCCTGAACAGCATAGCGGAAAGCGAGATACGGGCGCATGGCGCTGTTCCGGCTTTCCTCGGCTATCGGGGGTACCCGGCCGCGCTCTGCGTTTCCATCAACGAGGAAGTGGTGCACGGCATTCCGAGCGACAAGCGTGTGCTGCAGACCGGCGATCTGGTCAGCCTGGACCTGGGAGCTATCTACGGGGGGTTTTACGGGGACGCGGCCGTAACCGTCGCAGTGGGCGCGGTAAGTCCGGAACGCCTGCGGCTTATGGAAGTTACGGAGGCTGCGCTAGCCTGCGCACTTGGCGAGGTCAGAAGCGGGGCGAGGCTCGGCGATGTGTCCAATGCCGTGGAAAGTTTTGTGGTGAAGCACGGGATGTCGGTAGTGAGGGAATTCACCGGCCACGGGATCGGTCGCCGTCTGCATGAGGAACCATCTATTCCGAACTACGGGAAACCGGGGTCGGGAATAACGCTCAAGGCGGGCATGACGCTTGCCATAGAACCCATGATCTGTCTGGGGCGGCCGGAAGTGGTTATTAAAAACGACGCATGGACGGCGGTTACCGCGGATGGCAGCTGTGCCGCGCATTTTGAACATACCGTGGTCGTCACCGAAGCCGGCTGCGAGATACTGACCTCCTGATGAAAGGTCCCGGCCCGCGCCGGCGCGGTTGCGAATGGAGCGGTATCATAGCGCGATATTTTAGTATAATATATAAATATGACGGAAAACAGTGATAAGATAGAAGTAGAGGGGCTTGTGAAAGAAGCTCTTCCCAATGCGACTTTCAGGGTTGAAATAGCGCCGGGGAAAATTATTCTCGGGATCATCTCCGGCAAGATGCGCATTCACCACATTAAGATTCTTCCCGGAGACCGGGTGAAAATGGAGCTTTCTCCTTACGACCTCTCTAAGGGGCGTATCGTTTACAGGGAAAAATAAAAGGAGTCCCGGATATGAAAGTACGAGCCAGCGTTAAAAAAATTTGCGTAAAATGTAAGATTGTGAAACGCAAGGGTGTTGTAAGAGTGATATGCGATGACCCCCGTCACAAGCAGAGGCAGGGCTAAGAAGTAAGCGGTAATCGTAAATAGCAAGAGACAGAGAGACGCAACGCAGTCGGCAACTCGCGGTTTACGGCTTACGATTTGCGGAATTTTTGAAGGAGAATTTATGGCACGAATAGCAGGTGTGGATCTACCGAGAGAAAAACGTATAGACGTGGCGCTGGCATATGTGTACGGCATCGGGCGCCCGCTGGCTTTGAAGATACTTGAAGGCCTGAAGAGCCAGGTGTCCCCTTCGGCCAGGGTCAAGGATTTGACCGAGGACCAGATCGGCCTTCTTAACTCCGTCATTTCCAAGGCTTACAAAGTGGAGGGAGAGCTCCGCAGGGAGATAGCCGCCCACATGAAACGGTATGTGGAGATAGGCAGTTACAGGGGCATGCGGCACCGGAGAATGCTTCCTGCCCGCGGACAGCGGACAAAAACCAACGCGCGGACGCGCCGCGGCAGAAGGAAGACCGTCGGAGCGGCAGCGAAAGCTCCGGCCGCCAAAGCCGCTGCTAAATAATTCAGGAGGTCCGATTTAATTATGGCTGAAGAAAAAAAACCGCAGCAGACTGGCACAGACGCTTATAAGAAACAGGAGCAGAAGCCCCAGGCCCGAAAAAGGCATCATGGCGTTGTAACTTTCGCCAAGGTGTACATTAACTGCTCTTTCAATAATACCATCGTGACCATTACCGACGAAAAAGGTAATGTGATCGCCTGGTCCACTTCCGGAGCAAACGGCTTCAGAGGAACCAAGAAGGGAACCCCTTTCGCGGCGCAGATAACATCGTCCAAGGCCGCTTCCAGAGCGCTGGAATATGGCGTGAAACAGGCGATGGTTTTTGTCACAGGGCCGGGGAACGGAAGGGAAACCGCCATCCGGGCTATAGCCTCCTGCGGGATACGCGTGCTGTCAATAAAAGATACCACTCCGATCCCGCACAACGGCTGCAGACCGCCCAAACCCAGAAGAGTGTAATCAGCGTGCAACTGCCGGATGCCTAATTCCGGACGCCGCGATTTTACGGAGGCTTATGTCAAGATACACCGGACCCAGCTGTAAAAAATGCAGAAAGGTAAATCAAAAGCTGTTCCTCAAAGGCAGTAAATGCGCAACGAACTGCATCGTGGATAAAAAGCAGAAGAGCAGCCGCGATAAAAAATTCTCATCCGGCCCGGGCGGCATGAAAAAGATGTCCGATTACGGCAAGCATCTGCGCGAAAAACAGATAGCCCGCCTTATGGCGCAGGTCACTGAGTCGCAATTCCGGAGATTTTTCGACAAGGCTTCAAAGGATAAAGGCAAAACCGGGGAAGCCCTGCTCCGCTTTCTCGAAGTCCGGCTGGACAATGTCGTGCGGCGCCTTGGCTTCGCGGTTTCAATGAAGACCGCCAGGCAGATAGTGAACCACGGGCACATTCGCGTAAACGGCCGCCAGGTTGACATACCGTCTTTCCTGGTGAAGCCCGGCGATACCGTGAACATAGATCCGAAAGCGGCCCAGACCCCGGCGGTAAAGCAGGGTCTGGAAAACGCTGAGAAATCTGCGCCACGGCCGAGCTTTCTGTCTTATGACTCCGCTACGATGACCGGGAAGATGGTGCGCTGGCCGGATCGCGGGGAAGTATCCATAAGCGTGGATGAGCAGTTGATAGTGGAGTTTTATTCTAAGTAACGGGAAAGCGGGCGGCGATTCGGTGAGTGGCTGACGGGACGCCGTAAGAGACTTTGCCGTGTGTGCGCGTGAATCCGCCGGTATCTTTTACGGAGCCGCGCAAAAAAATATCAGGAGGTTACCCAACCAATGTCAAGCTTTTCAAAACAGCTCATCATCCCCGAAGCTATAAATGTCGAGGATAAAACACAGACCGGCAGCTATTCCAAGTTCACCGCTGAGCCTTATGAGCGGGGATACGGGCACACGATCGGAAACTCTCTGCGCCGCATCCTGCTCTCAAGCCTGGACGGCGCCGCCGTGGTCGCCGTCAGGATCAAGGGCGCCAGACAGGAATACGCCACCATTAACGGGGTTCAGGAAGACGTAATTAATGTATTGCTAAATCTGAAAAAACTCCGCGTCCGCCTCACGGGCGAAGGCCCTGAGACGTTGCTGCTGTCCGTGCGCGGAAAAAAAGAGGTAAAGGCCTCGGACATACGCGAGAACGCAAACGTGGAGATTGTGAATAAAGATCTGGTTATCGCGCACGTGGAGTCAGGAGCTGTTTTTGAAGCGGAGCTCGAGATCGCCCGCGGAGCGGGCTACCTTACGTCCGAAGAAATACGTGCCCGGATAAATCTTCCCGCTGATTTTATCCCGATGGACGCGCTGTTCTCCCCGATACAAAAAGTTCACTATAACGTTGAGAACGCCCGCGTGGGGCAGAGGACCGACTACGACAGGCTGGTCCTGGAAATATGGACGGACGGCAGCATCAGTCCCGCGGACGCAGTGAACAAGACCGCGTCGCTGCTTCGCCGCTCGATTATCCCGTTCCTCCCTGAGGCTGAGGCCGCTGTTGAGCCGGCCAGATCTGACAAGAGGACGGCTGAAGCCGGTGAAAAAGGTACGGAGCTGAAGGGGACCCTTGAACAGGGAGTGGAGATGATAGAACTTTCCTCCAGGGCTTCCAACTGCCTGAAAGTCGCCGGCATACGCAGTATTGCGGAGCTGGTCGGAAAGACTGAGGCCGATCTGCTCTCAGTAAAGAATTTCGGCAAGAAATCTCTGGATGAGATTAAAGACAAGCTCAAAGAGATGGGGCTTTCGCTCGGCATGAAGACGGAGTAACTGCGTTTTAAAGGACCCAAGCTATGATAAAAAATCTAGGACACAGGAAACTTTCTAAGACAGGTTCCCACAGGAGAGCCATGTTCTCAAACATGGCGTCGAGTCTTCTTCTTCATGAGAAGATAAAGACCACAGTCCCTAAGGCCAAGGAGCTCCGCCGCGTGGTTGAGGGTGTTATCAACGACGCTAAAAGGGGCCGCTGGCTTCAGGTTCGGCGCGTCATAAGGATCAAGGCCGTCTATCACAAGGTTTTCGATGTGCTAGCCCCAAGATATAAGGAGCGGCCCGGCGGCTGTACGAGGATATTAAAGCTCGGATGCCGCAAGGGTGACGCCACCGAAGTGGCGTTGATCAAGCTGGTTGACTAGCCCGGTTTAATAAAATGTTCGATTATTTCTTCAGTTTGTTCTCCAACGATATCGGCATAGATCTCGGTACGGCCAATACCTTGGTTTATGTCAAAGGCAAAGGGATCGTTCTGCGCGAGCCCTCAGTCGTGGCTATTGATAAAAACCAGAGAAAAGTGCTTGCCGTGGGATCAGAGGCTAAGCTGATGCTGGGCCGCACCCCGTCTAATATCGTGGCCGTGCGGCCGCTGCGCAATGGCGTCATCGCGGACTTTGAAGTTACGCAGGAAATGATCAAGTACTTTATCAGGAAAGTACACAACAGGCGAAGTCTTCTGCATCCCAGGATTGTTATTGGCATCCCCTCAGGCATCACGGAAGTAGAGAAGCGCGCCGTGCAGGAGTCGGCTGAGCAGGCCGGGGCCAGAGAGGTCTATCTCATCGAGGAACCCATGGCCGCCGCCATCGGGTCCGAGCTGCCGGTCTCCGAACCGCACGCCAGCATGATCTGCGACATTGGCGGCGGAACCACCGAGGTCGCGGTAATCTCGCTCGGAGGCATGGTTGTGGCGAAGTCACTGGACGTGGCTGGTGACGAGATGGACGATTGCATAGTGCAATATTTCAGGAGAAAACATAATCTTGTGATCGGCGAAACCACAGCTGAAGAGGTGAAGATACAGATCGGATCGGTTTTCCCTTTAAAAGAGGAAAAGACCATAGAGGTCAAAGGCCGGGATCAGGCAAAGGGCTTGCCCAAAACGATTCTCGTTACCTCAGAGGAGATCAGACAGGCTCTGATGGAGCCTGTCCAGCTTATAGTGGATATTATCAAGCAGGTTTTAGAGGAGACCCCGCCCGAACTTTCATCCGACCTTGTCGACAGAGGAATGGTGCTTGCAGGCGGCGGCTCCCTGTTAAGGGGATTTCCCGAGCTTATCCGGCAGGAGACCGAGCTGCCGGTTCACCGCGCAGCCGATCCCCTCAGTTGTGTCGCGCTGGGCTGCGGCAAGTACATGGAAGAGTTAGATAAGATACAACAGAGACCCGATTTTCTGAAGTCATATCGCAATTATTGAAGGCGCTCAGATCTTTCTCCCAGGCTTAGTTGGAACTGGCAGTGCCGCGCCTTAAATTCCGGCAAAAATCGAGTCTCCCGCTCACGGGCCAGGGGGAAGACTTATGAACAGGGAAAAAGAGATAGCGAATTACGCTGCTGTCTTTTTTACTGCTGTTTCTGTTTTTTTCCTTCTTTTTCCTTCCGCAGCGATAGTCCAGACAGCCAGGATCTTACTGAGCTACAGCCTCTACCCCTCCCTCCATTACGGAGCCGACTACGATAATTTTATACGCAATGTGCCGGATAATATTCTGAGCATTCTTAAAACGGAACAGGAAAACCGGGTTTTGAATGTCAGGATAAAAGAACTTGAGCTTTCCGCCAGGACAGCCGAGTCCCTCCGGGATGAGAACAGGCGCCTTACGTCAGGGATGGGGCTTTCTATCAATCTTCCGCTGAAAGGCGTCTGGGCCAGAGTTGTGAACAAGAACACGCAGGATTGGTACGGGTCCGTTTTTATCAACAAGGGGTCCAGGGACGGGATCTCGCTCAATTCCACCGTGGTCGGGTTTGAGGGCGACCGTTTCGGCCTGGCGGGCAGGGTTTTTGAGGTCTATCCTGATTTTTCGAAAGTTATCCTGATAACCAACGGGGTTTCCGCCGTCATCTGTTCCGGGCCAGGAGCCGGGTTTGAGGGCCTCGCAGAAGGCAGAGGCACGGAGCTTCTAAAATTAAACTATATACCGGAGGGGTCTGATATCTCGGAGGGCATGGAAATCTTAACCTCTCCCGGAGGCGTGCTGTTCCACCAGGGCCTGCCTCTGGGCCGCGTCCGGAAAGTGCATCCTAAAGAATCTTCTATGAATTTCATCAACGCTGACGTTGCGCCCGCCATAAACCTCAGCGCCCTGAAGGAAGTCTACGTGGTTAAAAGAGACCTGCCGGCGGATCTGGGAGAGGCGGTTAAATAATATGAGCCTTATAGGGGACATGCTGCTTTATCTGCTGACCGGACTGCTTCATTGGTGGTGGACCGCCAACCTTTCCGTTTTCGGCGTGGCTCCAAACCTGATCTTTACCGCGGCGCTTGCTTGCGCTATCATAGCCCGTCCGGTAAAAGCAGTGACCATCTGCTTTTTTTTCGGGATATACCTTGACCTACTTAGCTCCAACCTTTTCGGGGCTTACGCGCTCACTTATACGATAATGGCCTACGGCGTCCATCTGCTGAAGCGCCATATCGATCTTGTCAGCGCGTTTTCGCAGATAGTCTCGGCCCTTGTTCTCACCGCGGCGACTATGGTCTTTTACCAGGCTTTATTGCTGGCGCTGGCTAAGATCAACCCGCTGCAGCTTAAATCGTTTCTGGTCGAGCCTTTCCTTAACGCGCTGATCGCTCCGGTAGTGTTCTATCTTTTTACGCAGCTGAAAAGAAGGTTTAATCTGTTATGATAGCGCGAGGAATTTCTCAAGACAGGCTGGATATCCTATGGAGCGCGCTCGCCGCGGTGGCTATGCTGTTCGCGCTTCAGATCGTGAACCTTCAGATCATCAGGCACGCTTATTACAGCGGAATAGCCGAACGGAACAGGACGCAGATCCTGCCTCAGTCTGCGCCGCGCGGGCGCATATATACCAGTGATTCAGCGGCGGTAGCGACAAACAAGCCCTCGTTCAGCCTTATATATTTCCCAGGGCATCTTAAATCAGATGCTGATATGGACAGGATGGCCCGCAGCCTGTCCCGGTATCTTAACATGCCGTTCGGAGAACTGCAGATTACTCTGTATAAGGCGGTTAAAAAAGGCGCGCCCGTACGTCTGGCGGAGAATCTTTCTTCCAGGGCCATGTTCTATCTTTCCGAGCTGAGGACCCTCTATTCCGGCATAGATATAGTGGTGGAAGCGCGCCGCTATTATCCTTTCGGGAATTATCTTAGCCACCTGACCGGGTATATCGGTAAGATGGACGCGAAAGAATGGAGCTTTTACGGCAAGAACAGGGATTACCCCATGGATGCCCGTGTGGGCAAGACCGGTCTTGAAAAGATGTATGAGCGGAGCCTTAAAGGCGTGGACGGAGGCATATATCTGGAAGTCGATTCCAAGGGAAGGCTCAGCCGCATCCTGGAAAGCCGGAAATGGACGCCGGGGTCAGATATTTATCTTACCATAGATTCAAAAATGCAGGCGGCGGCGGAAGAGGGCCTGAAACGGTCCAATACAGGCAAGGGCGCGGTGGTGGCGCTGGACCCTAGGTCCGGAGCGGTGCTCGCGCTCGCCTCCATGCCGGATTACGATCCGAATCGTTTCGCGTCCTACTCCGACGAAAAGGCGGCCGCAGGGCCGAAGGATCTGCCGGAGTTTAATGTCGCCGTGCAGGGCACCTACCCGCCAGCCTCCACGTTTAAAATCATTACATCCATAGCGGCTCTTGAATCCGGCAGGGTAGATCCTGCCGAGACTTTTTTCTGCCCCGGATATTATGACGCCGGCAGCCGCGTTTTTAAATGCTGGGAAAAAAAGGGGCACGGCAGGATGGGTTTCGTAGACGGGCTGGCTAAGTCCTGCGATGTGTATTACTATAATGTCGGAGTAAAGACAGGGGCTCTGAATATAGAGAAGTACGCCCGCCTTTTCCGCCTTGGAGTGCCGACCGGCATTCCTCTTCAGGACGAGAGGAGCGGCAACGTTTTCGGGCCCAGCAAGCGGGCGGAGAAGAAAAGCTATTGGTTTATAGGCGACACTCTGAACCTTGCCATCGGCCAGGGGGAAACTCTTGTGACGCCGCTGCAGGTGGCCTCGCTGATCTCCGCGCTCGCCAACCGCGGAATCTTCTGGAGGCCCTACTATGTGGATCATATCCAGAACAGTGAGGGAGAGGTCGCTTTCAAGAGCGATCCTGAAAAAATGTTCACGGTGGCGCTGAAGGATCGCACCTGGGCGCTGCTCAAGGATGGGCTTAAGGAGGTGGTGCTGGAAGGTACAGGCCAGTCAGTCAAGATAAACGGGCTGGAGATATTTGGCAAGACCGGCACGGCCCAGAACTCCCAGGGGAAGGATCACGCCTGGTTCATGGCTTACGCGCAGTTGCCGGGCGGGACGCCGGAGGTGGCCGTAGCCGTGCTGGTGGAACATGGTCTGCACGGATCCTCATCCGCCGCTCCCATAGCCAGGGACGTTATGCTGGCGGCGTTCCGCGGCAGACTGCCGGAGAGAGGCATTGTGAAATCCGCGGCGCCAGCCCCCGGGAATGTGGAGGGGTCCACTGCGCCCGCTGCGGGGGCTGCAATATGATAACCGCTTCTCAGTCCGGGCTTAAAAAAAACCGCATGGATTGGATTCTTTTTTTCTCCGCCATCGCGCTTTTAGTAGTCGGGACGCTGGCGGTTTTCTCCTCGGTGGCCGTCCTGCCATCCCAGGGACATGTGGTCAGAACCCATCTGATAGCGGTCTCGCTGGGTCTGGCCGCTTTCGCGGCGGTCTGGAGCCTTAACTACCAGGTCTTCCAGGACCAGTGGAAATTTGTATATGGAATTGTGCTGCTGTCCCTGGCGGGAGTGCTCATCTTCGGCTCGGTCAGCAAAGGCGCAAGATCCTGGTATCATCTTCCTTTCTTTTCCGTACAGCCTTCGGAATTCGCGCGAGTGGGGCTCATACTGGTGCTGGCTAATTATCTGGACAAAAGAATTATGAAGATACGTGAATTCCAGGTGACGCTCGGGGCGCTGCTGCTGAGCCTGCCGGTGTTCCTTCTTCTTATAAAACAGCCTGATTTTTCCGGCATTCTTCTTACGCTGCCGGTGGTCCTTATTATGCTGTTCGCCGCCGGAGCCGATCTCTTTCACCTGTCTATTATTCTCGGGTACGCTTTTATCTCGGCTCTTTTCCCGATCCTGTGGACTAGCATTACGCTGAACCCGGAGCTGCTGAGCAGTCCGGTGGTGGCGTATTTCTTCCATCTGTCCAGTTTCGGATGGAGCGCCTTGTATTTTGTTCTGGGGACCGGCGTGGCGGCTTATCTGCTGTGGCAGTTGTCGGTAAAATTGTATTCCAATATCTCCGGCATTTTTTTCGGAGGGGCCGCTTTGGTGCTGGTTCTGGGTTTCTTTTCAGGTGTACTGGTGAAGCACCAGATGCGGGAGTACCAGCAAAAGCGGCTGGAAGTGTTTCTGTCCCCGGCATCAGATCCGAAGGGCGCCGGCTATAATCTGCTGCAGGCGCGCGTGGCAATAGGCTCCGGCGGGCTGTTCGGTAAAGGCATCTTTTCCGGGACACAGTCCAGGCTGGGGTTCGTGCCTGAGCGTCATACGGATTTTATTCTGGCAGTGGTCGGCGAGGAGATGGGTTTCTGGGGGATGATGCTGGTGATGGGCCTATATGTTCTGATCCTTGGCAGGATCAGCGCCTGCGCCAGGCTCGCTCGCGATCGTTTTGGCTATCTGCTCAGTTGCGGTCTCTTCGGCATGCTGCTGGTCTATTTCTCTATTAATTTCGGCATGCTGCTCGGCTTCAGCCCGGTGGCGGGGGTGCCGCTGCCGCTTGTTTCCTACGGCGGATCAAACCTTGTCGCCACGCTGATGGCGCTCGGTCTGGCGCAGTCCGTGTATGCGAGGAGGTACGCGCTGGTCTGACCAGCAGGCTATGAGCCGTGAAGCGTAAATAGTAAAGTGTAGGGTGGTTATTGCAAGGAATTTATTTTGCTGTTTTCGCTTCTGCAGGTACGCTTTAAGATCGGAAGACTCTTATGGACAATATCGCTAAATCCCGAATGCGGCTCAGATTCTCAAGGCTTGCAGGTGCGGGTGGAATGTCTCATCTGGATCAGATAAAGGAATTAAGGCGTATGGCGGCAGGGTCGGGGCTGGATTGCTGTCTGGCCAAACATGGCGGGAAGCCGGTTCCAAAAATGGCTTTCGGGCCGGCGCTGTCCGCGGGCAGCGAGAGCCGTTGCGAGTACGCCGACCTCTACCTGGCGCAGAGCTGCCCTGAAAGCGCCGTTATGGCCAGGGTTTCGTCCTCCGGATCGGAGGCATTCGCGCTTTTGTCCGTAAAAAGGGTTCCGGTGTTCTTCCCGTCGGTAGAGGCCAGCGTAAGCGCGGCGCAGTATCTTATCGAGGCGGATCTGAAGGATAACATGTCGCAGGACTCTGTCGACGCTTTTTTTGCGCGGTCAAGCGCTCCGGTTGACCGGACGGACGCTGAGGGAACAGTCAGAACGATAGACGCACGCCCGCTGGTGCTGGCCGCTGAGCTGGATGCCGCAGCAGGTTCCCTGCGCCTGACGCTGAAGCTGGAGCCAGGAAAGAGCGTTAAGCCGGCCGAAGTACTGAAGCTTATGGCCGGCCGGGAAGTGGTTATTAAACGATTGGTAAGGGAAGAACTATTCTGGCTTGACTCAAAGGGCAAGCTGGAGATAATTTAAGGAGAAGTGCAGCCATTATGAATAAACAGACAACGGTTAAAAAAGAAATATTCGCGAATACCTCTTTCGAAGAGACCCGCATAGCCATACTGGAGGACGGCCGGCTTGCCGAGCTTTTTTGGGAGCGCAGGAGCAATACGAATATAGTCGGAAATATCTACAAGGCCGTGGTGGAGAACGTTCTTCCCGGCATTTCCAGCGCGTTCATGAATATCGGGCTTGATAAGAACGCTTATATCTACATCTCCGACGTGCTGGGCGGGCAGCGCGAGCCTATCGAAAGGCTGCTTAAGAAAGATCAGGAGGTGATGGTGCAGGTGACAAAGGACGCTATCGGCACCAAGGGCATGAAAGTGACGATGGATATTTCTCTCCCGGGTAGATATCT
>CAZPMW010000019.1:6646-29224 GCA_964587805.1 uncultured Elusimicrobiaceae bacterium | reverse complement strand
ATAACGGCAAAGAGGCGCTGGAAAAATTTAACCGGTTCATTTTTTCGCTGGTATTAACCGACATGGAGATGCCTGAGATGGATGGATATACGGCAGCGGGGCTTATGCGTAAATCACCAGGGGGCGACGCTGTTCCTATAGTTGCGTTGACCGCGCATGACGGAGCCGCCGCCGCCAAGAAATGTGTAGACGCCGGATGCAATGAGTGTATAACAAAACCGCTTTCTAAAGCCAAGTTGCTGGATACTGTAGGTAAATACGCGGGTTTGGAAGAGTTCTAGCGTATAGATAACACGGCAATCCCGCTTATGCCGGACCTGCGTCTGGCCTTCCTTTGCCGGAGCGCGGCTTCCATCCAGGCGTCGCAGCGAAGCTGGCCCAGGAATTGCGGCTAGAGCTCCGTGGATATGGCCAGTATCACCCCCAAAAGCGCTCCGCCCGCCACCGGGCCGGCGACGAACAGGTTTCCTTATAACCGTTGCGGCGCTTACGCCCCATGCTGCCTGGTGTCCACCCGGGTGTCCATCGGCCATTAATACCAGTTAATACCGGTTAAAGTCGCGGAGGGGTGGAAGACGCATTTTACAATGGGGGTTAATACCAGGTAATGCCGGTTAAAATGGCGAAACCTCTGTGTAAGAGAGGCGCTCTGACCTCTGGGCGTGCCGTATCAGGGCCTATGGCCATCAGACGGCCTACCGCTGAGCTAACCGCGCGATGAGTCCGTATATTCTACCAATAGGAGAGGGGGAGCTCCAACTGTTTTAAATTGCCGGCGAAACTGTCTGCACCGGTTTGGTGAGAAAATGTAGAATATGTTCAACTTATTATGCGAAACGCGACACTCATAAGCCTGCTGATTCTTTTGCCGGGACTTTTAACTGCGGACATACTGCATATTAAAGACGGCGAGGCTGTTTCGGATTCGCGCGGTTCTGAATCCACAAGCACAGTCCCCAACATGTGTTTCCAGGAAACTTACGCAGTGTTGAGTTTTAGCAAGAATTGGACACTTTGGGTTAAAAGCTGGTTTGCGTGCTTCCGGGCAGCTGAGAGCGTCAATAAAATCTGAACGGCACAAAGCAGGGATGTTCTCCTAAATGGAATTATTCATTTATATAGCCCTCGGTTTTTCCGTTTTAAGTTCTGTTGTCCAGTTTTATTTTGCCGCTTCCGCCGCGCGCCGCACAAAATTCCTTAAAGATTTTGAGCCCCCGCCGGATTTCAAGTTTCCCGCATTATCCATAATAACGCCGGCGCGTGACGAGGCAGATACGCTGCGCTCGGCTTCGCTTTCGAAGCTTGCCTGTAATTACCCGGATTTTGAGCTGATACTTGTTGATGACCGCTCAACCGACGGAACAGGCGAAATAATAGACGCCTTGGCCCTGGAAAACAGCCGCGTAAAAGCCATTCATATAAATTCAGTCCCTGAAAACTGTCTGGGCAAGGTAAACGCTATGCAGGAGGGGTTTAAAGTTGCCTCCGGCGAATGGCTGCTTTTCTCCGATGCGGACGTTGTTTTCAGCGCGAATGTCCTTAAAAAGGCGGTATTTTTCGCTGAAACCAACAACCTCGGCCATCTGGCGGTTATGCCTGAGCTCGCTTCCGGCTGTTTTGAGATGGATGTGATTTACAACGCGGGCGTCCTGCCCGTGACAAGGTGGGCATCATGGAGGTCGGAAACTGCCAGACATGAACAGGCAGTGGGGATAGGTGCTTTTAACCTGGTAAGATGCGCTGATCTTCTTAAAACCCCTGGTTTTGAATGGCTAAAGCTCGAGCTTATAGACGATATGGGCCTCGCGCTGCTGCTCAGGCTTTCCGGCGCAAAAGGTGCGTCTTTAAGCGGCCGAGGACTCTTAAAGCTGGTATTTTATAAAACTCCCGAAGAAGCGGCGCGCGGGGTCGGTAAGGCGGCGCTGAGCGCGGCGGAATTCAGCGTGGCTCTCCTTATATTGGCGGCTTTACTGCTTTTTGTTTCCGAAGTCCTGCCGTTTTTCCTTTGCCTTTATCCGGGCATGCCGGCAGTCGCGGCTGTGGCGGCTTGTGCCTTGAAACTTTTCTTCTACGCTTCCTTCAGCGCCTGGAACGGACGCCCCGTCTTCCCGGCGCTTTTCGCTCCGCTCGGCGCGGCTTTTGGGATTATTGTGATGGTTAAATACGCGGCTGCTAACGCGATATCCGGCTTTGTCACCTGGAGGGGCACTTCCTATCCGGTCAAACTCCTTAAATTACATAAACGATTTCATCTGCGTAATTTCTACTAACCTGTGGTCTGCGCTGGGCTCTCAATCCGGTGATCGCCTGTCCTGAAAGAGGCATGCGGGAATTTACTGCCTAAACACGGCTCTGAAGGCCCAAGACGGCATGGGTCTAAAGAACTGCGCAAAGGGTCCTTTCGGTCCTTAACAGCTTCAGTCGTTTTTGCTAACCTATTATCAGACACGGAGGCGCCGGGCCGTATCAGGCCGTGGGTTCACAGGCGCCGGAGTGTACAATGGATGACCAGGGCCCCGATATTGAAAGTTCAGGAGGAAAGAGCGTGAAAAAAATTATCATGGCGGTTGGTATTCTGGCGGTCGCCACGGGCGCGTATGCAGCGGAGTTCGACGCCTTGTCTGCTGTGAAGGCCGGGGAAATTAAAGCCTCGGTTTCCAGAAGCGAGATCGACATCGCTCCTGTCCTCTTCGACGAAGCGACCGAAGGGAAGGGAGAAAAAAGCTCCTGGTGCGCCGCTCATCCGATGGCGCCAGGCTGTCCGGGATATTGCAAGGTAAGCCCCATGTATCCTGGTTGCCCCATGTATTGCTCCAAGCCCGGCAACCATTGCCAGAAGAGCGCTGATGA
Source organism: uncultured Elusimicrobiaceae bacterium (assembly GCA_964587805.1). Taxonomy (GTDB): domain Bacteria; phylum Elusimicrobiota; class Elusimicrobia; order Elusimicrobiales; family UBA9959; genus YA12-FULL-51-18. Next base: position 26,374 of record CAZPMW010000019.1, on the reverse strand, counting down.
AACAAGCCAAAATGACAAGAGCTCCGGAGAGGGGCTGGCCAAGGCGAACTGCGCCGCTAATCCTGGCGCGCCAGGATGTCCCTTGTTCTGCAAAGACCATCACTCCTACCCCGGCTGCCCGATGTACTGCCAGCTGAACCCGCTATCTCCGGCCTGCAAGAAAGAGGCGCCCGCTAATAAGCTATACAGCAGCGTCTGCGCCAGCAGCCCTAATTCTCCCGGCTGCCCCGGGTATTGCGCGAACGAAGGCATGCAGATGTACCCAGGCTGCCCGAGGTACTGCATGTCCTATCCCAGCTCCCCTGAGTGCGATAAATAAGCGGGGCATTTTTGGTATCATATACGGAAAGAAGCAGCTGCCGTCTGGTTCTTAACAGGCGCGGCCGGTTTTGCGGGGGAGTGATTCCAGAATATTAAGGAGAAGCTATGAAAAAAGGTTTGTACGTAGTTGTATTAGCGGCGCTTAACGCCTCTGTAGTATCAGGCGCAGGATTCGATGGGTTGAATATGAGCCTCGGAACTTTATCGCAGCTGTCCAGCGCGCAGTCGAGGTCCATAGGGCCAGAAAGTCTCACCGGTGAGAAAGGCAAGGCCGGCATGGCCAAGCTCGGAGAAGGCGCCGCCTCTCGCGCGGCCGGAGAACTGGGGCAGGGCTGGAAAGTGAGCCCTTACTTTGATATCGCGCCCGGCCAGACTTTTGTGCTGGCGGATATTAAAGGCGAAGGCGCGATCAATCATATCTGGATGACCCCGACCGGCAACAACAGGCTTACCATACTGCGCATGTATTGGGACGGCGAAAAGACCCCCTCGGTGGAAGTTCCGACCGGCGACTTTTTCGCGAAAGGCTACAAAGAGCATATGACGTTCGCGTCTTTGGCCGTATGCGTCAATCCGGGCAGCGGCTTCAACAGCTACTGGTCAATGCCGTTCAGGACCGGCGCTAAGCTCACGATGACCAACACCGACAGCAAGCCGATGCGCATCTATTATCAGATCGACTACACCCTGACCGTCGTGCCGCAGGATGCGGCGTATTTCCACGCGCAGTACCGCACCGTGAACCCGGTGAAGTACAAGGACGTATACACGATACTCGACGGCGTTCAGGGCCGCGGTCAGTATGTCGGCACATATATGCGCTGGCATTCTAAGCGGGCCGGCTGGTGGGGTGAAGGCGAGATCAAGTTCTTCATGGACGGAGATAAGGAATTCCCGACCATCGCCGGAACAGGTACGGAAGACTATTTCTGCGGCTCGTATTGCTTCAGAGTCCCTAACCCGGGCTCACAGGACTGGACGAAAGGGCCGGTAGAGACTTATAGCACCCCATACGCAGGTCTGAATCAGGTTATATATCCTCCTGGCAAGGCCGATGTAGAGGTCGCGGACGCGAAATACGGACTGTACCGCTGGCACATAACCGATCCGATCCGCTTCGAGAAGGACCTGAAGGTCACTATCCAGGACCTGGGCTGGAAAGAGAACGAGATCTACCTGGCGCTCCAGGACAATATCGCCTCCACGGCGATATGGTATCAGACCGAGCCCCATGCGAAGTTCCCCAAGCTGCCGGAAGGCGAGCAGCCGATAGATAAATAACTAAACAAGCGTAAACCCCCTGACCGGATTGTCCGGCCAGGGGGTTTTTCTTTACCCGTTTGCGCCCAAATTGCGCTGAACTTCCGTTTACGTTCCGCTGGATTTAAGGAAAGCGGCGCAGAATTTAAGCGCTTTAAAATAGGAAAGTTTGCCTTCTCCCTTGAATTGCGTCAGGCATACCGGCTTTATTACGGAAAGCCTGCGGAAAGGTTCGCGCTTTGAAATATCGCTCAGGTGCACTTCCACTGCGGGCATGTTCAGGGCCTCGATGGCGTCGCGTATGGCGTAGCTGTAATGGGTATAGGCCGCCGGGTTTATCACCAGGGCGTCGGCCCAGCCGGAGCCGGCAGTAAGCAGATCTATTATTCCGCCCTCGCTGTTGCTCTGAAAAATGCGCACTTTTATCCCAAGCCCGGCCGCGTATTTCCTTATCCCGGCATTCAGCCCGGCAAGCGTTGCTTTACCGTAAATTTCAGGCTTCCGCCGGCCAAGCAGATGCAGGTTGGGGCCATGTATTACGAGTATATTCATTTAAGCGCTCCGTGGAATGCTTTTTTTATAATTTCAGTTTCAAGATTCTCGGCCGCGCAGGTCCGGCCGGGGCCTTTTGTAAGTATGAACCGGGTTTTAGTGCCGCGCACTTTTTTATCCCGCGAAACCAGGCCGATGAATTTGCGCAGATCGCGGCGCACCTGGGCGGGGGGGAGGCGCAGCGCGTCTACCAGAGAATTCAACTCTAAGAAGTTTTTACTATCCAGCAGACCGGCTTCGCGCGAGGCGATAAGCGCGAAACGGATCCCGCGGGCTACGGCTGCCCCGTGCGGCAGGCGGCCTCCTGACATGGCCTCGAAAGCGTGGCCGGCTGTATGACCGAAGTTGAGGACCTCCCTCAGGCCCGTCTCTTCGCGCTCGTCTCTGGCTACCAGCCTGAGTTTGTAGGCGGCGCAGGCGCCGACACAGGCGGTCAGGGCTGATTTATCGCCGGCGAGGACTTTTGAAAGGTTCTTTTTGATCGTGCGGCCGAGAGCCGCGGGACCTATCATGGCGTATTTTATAAGTTCACCGGCTCCGGAACGCAGTTCCGCCAGCGGCAGTGAGTCCAGAAAGGCGGCGTCGCAGACCGTGAGGGACGGCATGTGAAAGGTGCCGGCAATATTTTTGGCTCCGCCAAGGTTCGCCGCGGTCTTGCCGCCCAATCCGGCGTCTATCTGCCCCAGAAAAGTGGTGGGAACGCTTACCCAATTAATCCCGCGCATATAGATAGAGGCGGCGAAGCCGGCCGAATCGGTTGTCGCCCCGCCGCCTGCCGCTATTATCAGGGAGTTTCTGGAAAAGCCCTTTCGAAAAAGAAAGACGCATAGCCTGGAGACCTGCTCAAGGGTCTTCGCTTTCTCCGAGGGCGGAAGGCAAAAGCGGAAAAAAGGCGTTTTAGCCTCAGGAAACAGTATAAGCGTCCGCCTCTTCACGCTGGCAGGAGCGCCGGAGCCGGTGACAAGGCATATCTTATCGGCGCGGCTGAACAATTCCGGATACTCAGCGGATATATCCGTCATGCCGCGGCCCAGGGCCGCTTTTACGATCCTAGAAGTTTTAATGGTGGAGCTAAATGCTTTTATGTTGGACATGGTAATTCTGCTAACGCCTTTGTTGTTCTTTTCGCAATCTGACCCGGGGTGAGCCCGGCAGTTGTTATCGTTATATCCGCGCGGCGGTAAAAGCTGAGCCGTCTTGCGTATAGCCTTTTGGCGCGCGGGGCGGCTTTTTCCCAGGGCCCGTCAAGCAGCGGCCTTCCGGAGCGGGCGGCCTGAAGCCTTGCTTGCAGCTCCGGCCACGGGCAGTTCAGAAAAACAGTGATGCCGTTTTTTTTCAGCAGGCGTTCCCACCTGCGGGAAGGATAAATCCCTCCGCCCAGCGCGATTACATGTCCGCAGGCTCCGGCCAGTTCTTTGACCAGTTCGGCCTCCATGCGCCTGAACCGGCCCAGGCCTTTTTTTCTGATAAGGGAAGCCACGGGCGCTCCGTGTTTCTTCTCAAGCAGGATATCGCTGTCAAGGAACGGCCGCCGCAGGCTGCGCGCGAGGATCTTGCCCGAGGAGGTCTTTCCCGCGCACATAAAGCCAGTCAGATAAATGTTCTTCAGAGCCGGGCCAGTATCTTCCCTGTTTTTTTTCGCCATTCTTTCACCCGCTGTTCTATCTCGGAAAAAGAGTCGCCGCCGAATTTTTCAAGCATCGCCGCGGCCAGTTCTAGAGCGGCCGCGTGCTCGCCTACCACCGCCGCCGCGAAAACCGCCGTGACATCGGAGGTCAGTGAGACTGAAAGCTTTTTACGGAACGTTTTAAGATCCACGGAGAGCGCGCCGGAGGGCAGGCCGGGCACAGGCTTTACAGCGCAGCGCAGCACAAGCGGGCGTCCGTTCGTCATGCCGCCATCCAGGCCGCCGGAAAGTTCCGGGCTCTTTATGGCCGCTATGCCGCTTGCGGAGGCCAGGCCGAAACCGCCGCCGACTTCAAAGCCCTTTACGCTGTTGATGCTCATCAGCGCAGTTCCGAGACGGGCGCCAAGTCGGCGGTCCCATTGGGTATAAGAGCCCAGGCCCGCCGGCAGGTTCTCCGCCGTAATCTCAAAAACCCCTCCCAGTGTATCTCCGGCGCGGCGCGCGCGCAGCAGCTCCGCCGATGCGGTCCCGGCCGTAATCTTCACCAGGCCGCCAAGGCTAAGCACGCGGGAGCTTATGTTTATCCCCAGCAGCTCATGCAAACGGAGGGCGAAAGACCCCAGCGCCGTGCGCATGGCGGTTTCACGGGCGCTGGCGCGCTCGCGCACAAGGACCGCATTCGTCAGACCGTATTTAAGCATGCCGGACAGATCCGCATGCCCCGGCCTCGGCAGACTTGAAGGCGAAGGCAGGTCGCGGCCTGAGTTCGGGATGAGCAGGCTGATAGGCGCTCCGGTTGTCACCCAGCCGCTGAGGCCTGAGACTATTTCGAAATCATCCGTTTCGCCCGCCTGCCTGGGGCTGCGCCCCGGGGCCAGGCGGCGCCGGCGTAACTGGGCCGTTATGTAGTTTCGGCTGATCTTTACGCCTGCCGGAAAGCCCTCGAGTATCCCTGCTAAATATTTGCCATGCGATTCGCCGGCGGTAAGGTAGCGCATACAATCTCCTTTTGACGCTGCTGAGGCCTCCAGAGCGCCTCAGTCAAATTTTACTATATTGTAATAAAGATAGTTTTGTTCCCGGACTGCCCTGCGGGCTGCGGGCCTGCGACAGCGAGGGTATAAACACGGCTGTGCGGCCTGGCAAGACAATCGCGCTGAGATAATACTATAATTTTATGCGTCGGGTTGTTTCGGGTTGGCTTACGAACTAAGACTGATATGGAAAAGCGAGAGGCTACCGGCATGAAATATAAGACGGCGGATCGTATCGGCAATGCCGGCGAATATTATTTTTCTAAAAAAGCCGCTGAGATCCGAAAAATGACGGAACTTGGGCTGGACGTCATCAATCTCGGTATCGGCAGCCCGGACCTCGTCCCGGGAGCCGAAGTGATAGCGGCTGCAACCCGGGCGTTGAATGACGATAAAAGCCACGCATACGCCCCGTATAGATCCACGCCATGGCTTAGACAGGCCATTGCGGAGTGGTACGCCCGCACCTACAGCGTCAGCCTGGATTCCGAGAAACAGGTTCTGCCGCTGCTCGGCTCCAAAGAAGGGATTTTCTACGTGAGTATGGCCTATCTGAATCCCGGCGACTGCGTTCTGGCTCCCAATCCCGGCTATCCGGCCTATACTTCAGCCGCTACGCTTTCAGGCGCGGAAGTGAAATACTATGACCTAACCGAGCGGAATCAATGGCTGCCGGACTTTGAGGAGCTGGAGAAAGCGGATCTCAAAAACTGTAAGCTTATGTGGGTGAATTATCCGCACATGCCGACCGGAACTCCGGCTAGCAGGGAGCTTTTTGAAAAGCTTGTTGCATTCGGGCGCAGGAAAGGCATCCTGATCTGTAATGACAATCCGTACAGCTTAGTGCTTGGCGCCGGACGACCCCTCAGTATTTTAGAGGCTGATCCGGAGGCCGGAACCAGCCTCGAGCTGAATTCCCTGAGCAAATCGTTTAATATGGCCGGCTGGCGTGTGGGGATGTTAGTGGGGGCGGAGGAGACGGTGAACGCCGTGCTGAAGGTCAAGAGCAATGTGGATTCCGGGATGTTTCTGCCCGTGCAGGCCGGGGCAGCCAGGGCGCTATCAGCCACTGAGCAGTGGCATCGCGAGCGCGATGCCGTATACGGGAAGCGGCGGAGTTTTGTGTGGAAAATATTTGACGCGCTGGGATTTAAATATTCCAGGGAACAGGTCGGTCTGTTCGTCTGGGCGAAAGCCCCTGACCAGGTGGCCGGCGTAGAGCAGTTCCTGGATCGTCTGCTGAATGAGGCGCACGTTTTTATCACTCCGGGATCCGTTTTCGGATCCAACGGCAGCCGTTACGCGCGGGCCTCGCTTTGCGCAGGGGAGGAGCGGCTTCTGGAGGCGCTTGCGCGCATTGAGCGCCGGGCCGCGGCTTCCGGAGTCCGGACATGAAACTTGGAATTGTCGGATTGGGACTTATCGGCGGCTCCCTTGCCCTGGATCTTAAAGCCTCCGGCTTTGCGAAAAAGGTGATCGGGGTGGAAGCGGACGCCGCTAACGCTGAAAAAGCTTTGGAGCTGGGCCTGGTATCGGAGGTGCGGGCTTTAAGCGAGGCGGCCGGCATGGTCGATCTTCTTATATTCGCGATCGCGCCCGGGGTCATAGCGAAGGCTGTTTATGGCGCTTTGACGATTGTAAAAGCCGGAACCACCGTGACAGATATGGGCTCCACAAAGAAAAAAATTTGCGAGGCCGCCGCCTCCCACGTCAGGCGCGCCCAGTTCGTGGCTTCGCATCCGATGGCCGGAACGGAAGACTCCGGCCCGACTGCGGCGCTGCGCGGGCTGTTCTCAGGGAAAATAGCGGTCTTGTGCGAGGCCGAAAAGAGCGGCGCTGAACATATCTCGCGGGTTGAAAAAATGTATGCCGCACTTGGCATGAGACTTATACGCATGAATCCGGAGGAGCATGACCTGCATGTGGCCTACGTATCGCATTTATCGCACATCAGCTCATTTGTTCTCGCGAATACCGTTATCACTAAGGAGACCGACGCGTCCGCGATCTTTAACCTGGCCGGCGGCGGGTTCGCGTCAACGGTGCGCCTGGCAAAAAGCTCTCCTGAAACTTGGGCGTCGGTATTTACACAGAATCGCGCCTATGTGCTGCAGGCCGTAGATGATTATATGGAGCACCTGCGGGAGTTCCGCCGGGCTATCGTCGCGCGGGACGAGACGAATATGAAAAAGTTAATGCTGAAGGCTAACCGGATACGCCGCGTGCTGAAAAATATGAATGCCGGGAAAATCATGCCGCCCCGGAGGCAGGGCCCCGCTGGCACCCGGAGCTCGACAGGTAAATAAGCCGGAAAGGAGCGCAAAGTGAAAGCAAAAATATGGACGCCTGATAGCTGGAGAACAAAACCCGCTGAGCAGATGCCGGCTTACCCTGACGCGGGTAAACTGGCGGCAGTTGAAGCCCGGCTTGCCTCCTACCCTCCGCTTATTTTCGCCGGCGAGGCGAGACGCCTTCAGGACAGGCTGGCCCAGGTGGCCGCTGGAAAGGCTTTTTTACTGCAGGGCGGGGATTGCGCGGAAAGTTTCGGCGACTTTAAAGCCAATACTATCCGCGACACCTTCCGCATCATCCTGCAGATGGCTATCGTGCTGGGATTCGGGACAAAAAAGCAGGTCGTCAAAGTGTGCCGGGCCGCAGGGCAGTTCGCCAAACCGCGCTCCGGCGGTTCCGAGACGCGCGACGGCGTGACGCTGCCGGCCTACCGCGGCGATATGGTAAATGGCTTTGAATTTGAAGCGGCCGCCCGCATCCCCGACCCCGCCCGCATGGAGCGCGCGTATACCCAGTCGGCTTCGACGCTGAATCTTTTGCGGGCTTTTGCGCAGGGAGGCTACGCCGACCTGCACCAGGTGCACGCCTGGAACCTGGATTTTCTGAAGAAGAGTCCGGTAAACGATCATTACGAAAGCATCGCAAGGCGACTGGACGAAACGCTTTCGTTCATGGCGTCCCTGGGCATCACCAGCGAAAGCAGTCCTCAGATCAGGGAGGCTGAATTTTTCACGTCCCATGAAGCGCTGCTCCTGAATTACGAGCAGGCTTTTGTGCGCCGGGACAGTACGACCGCGCATGCGCAGAAGGGCTATGAAGGCGACTGGTACGATTGCTCAGCGCACATGCTATGGATCGGCAGGCGCACCCAGAGGCCGGACGGCGCGCACGTTGAGTTTCTGAGCGGAGTCAAAAATCCCATAGGGCTGAAATGCGGACCGGAAATGTCCGCCGGAGAACTGATCAGGCTTATCGACATTCTAAACCCTGAAAACGTCCCCGGGCGCCTCACGCTGATCGTGCGCATGGGGCACGAAAAAGTGAAAGACCATCTTCCGGCTCTCATTAAAAAAGTGTCTCAGGAAGGCCGTGCCGTTATATGGTGCTGCGATCCGATGCACGGCAACACAATCGTCACTAAGACCGGGTATAAGACCCGCCCCTTCAGCGATATCTTAAGCGAAGTGCGCGCGTTCAATGAAATTCATCATGCCGAAGGCACATATCCCGGCGGAGTGCACTTTGAGCTGACAGGTATTGATGTTGTAGAATGTCTGGGCGGAGATCAGGCTATTACCGAGGAGCATCTGGCAGAAGGGCACTATGAAACGCTTTGTGACCCGCGCCTGAACGCCCGCCAGTCGCTGGAATTGGCCTTCCGTCTGGTTTGACGCGCAAGCGCGGAGATCCGGCGGCGGCGCGCTGCGGAAATGATTTTACAGCCCGTTCCGGCCGGAGTCATAAGCAAATGCCGACAGAATTCCTACAGCTTAAAAAAGCCGCGAAACGGGCGAATGTGATCCCTGTCGTCAGGGAAATCAGCGCCGATCTGCTTACCCCGGTGTCTGCTTTTATCAGGCTGAACCCGGGTGCTGCCAGGGGGGCCCGAACGGATCAGGTCGCCGGTTTTCTTTTTGAGAGCGTGGAGGGCGGAGAGCGTCTGGCGCGCTATTCATTTCTCAACGGCACTGCGCCCCGGGAAAAGCTTTTTATAAAGGATGGCGCGCTGGTGATGGAGTCAGGGCGGCTCCGGAAAAAGATACCAGGGAATCCCGTTTCCTCCCTGGGTGAGCGGCTGGCCCGGTATAAAAGCGCTAAAATCCCCGGGCTGCCGCCTTTTTCCGGCGGGGCGGTCGGATATTCCGGCTATGACTGCGTGCGGTTCCTGGAGCGCCTGCCTGTCCGCAATGTATCATCGCAGAGCTATGACGCCTGCTTTATGGTCTTTGGTAACGTAGTGGTGTTTGACCACGTCAAGCGGAAGATCCTTCTGATCTCTAATATTTTCACTTCGGATGAATCCCTGAAAACAGGATACGCGCGCGCTCTCGCGGACATCGCCGGCATGGAGCTTGCGCTCAGCCGCCCCTCATCGGGGGAAATGAATTCCATAAGCGCGCCAAAGCCCGCTGGTAAGGCTCCGGAGTATAAAGCCGTGCAGGGGCGGGCCGGATTCATCCGCTCCGTGCGCAAGATAAAAGAGCATATATACAGCGGAGATATCTTTCAGTGTGTTCTTTCCGAACAATTTAAGACCAGGGTCAGGGTCCCGCCTTTTCAGATCTACCGCTCCCTTCGCTGCGTCAGCCCGGCCCCGTATCTCTATTATCTGGCCACGGGGGATGAAGTTCTTCTGGGCGCCTCTCCGGAAATGCTGGTTCGCTGCGTTGACGGGCGGGTTGAAACCTGTCCCATCGCGGGCACCAGGCCCAGGGGTAAAACTCCGGCGGAAGACCGCCGCAGAGAGAAGAGCCTCCTTGCCGACGCTAAAGAAAAAGCCGAGCATCTGATGCTTGTGGATCTGGGCCGTAATGATCTCGGCAGAGTCTCAAAACCGGGAAGCGTGCGGGTCAAGGAATTCATGCAGGTGCAGCGGTTTTCCCATGTAATGCATCTGGTTTCGCTGGTGCAGGGCGAACTAAAGTCCGGCGTTTCAGCCTGGGATGCGCTTTCAGCCTGCTTTCCGGCGGGCACATTGACAGGCGCCCCGAAGATCAAAGCCATGGAGATAATCTCGGAGCTGGAGCCGTTCAGGCGCGGACCGTACGGCGGGGCGGTTGTTTATCACGATTTTTCCGGGAACATTGACTCCTGCATCACTATCCGCAGCCTGTTCATTAAAAAAGACAGGGCGATCCTGCAGGCCGGGGCGGGGATTGTGGCCGATTCCAACCCCTCCAGCGAATACGATGAAGTGCTGAATAAAACCAGGTCCGTCCGGCATGCGATTGCCGCGGCGCATGGCGCCCTATGATCCTGCTGCTTGATAATTACGATTCGTTCACGTACAATCTTTTCCAATACCTGGAAGAGCTGGGCGCCGGGTGCACCGTGGTAAGGAATGATGCGATGTCCGTGGGGGAAATCGCCCGCCTTAAGCCTGAAGCTGTAGTCATATCTCCAGGTCCCGGCACTCCGGATTCAGCCGGGATTACGCTGCAATTGATAGCGGAGCTTTCCGGGAAGATCCCTATCCTCGGTATCTGTCTCGGACATCAGAGCATCGGACAGGCGTTCGGCGGGAAAGTCGTCCGCGCGAAACAGCTCATGCATGGAAAGCTTTCAGAGGTTTATCATGCGGGGGGCGGAATATACCGCGGGATCAGCAATCCGTTCCAGGCCACCCGCTATCACTCTCTGGTGGTAGAGCGCCGTTCTCTGCCCGATTGCCTGCTCATAACTTCGGAGACAGCGGACGGAACGATTATGGGCCTCAGGCACAGATCCTTTCCTGTGGAAGGCCTGCAGTTTCATCCTGAATCCATCATGACCGATTGCGGAAAGACCCTGCTCGGAAATTTTCTTAAAACCTTATGAAGACGATACTCAAGAAGCTGTTTGAGGGAAAATCCCTCTCCCGTGCGGAGGCCGCCCGGGGGATGGGGCTTATCATGTCCGGAGAGCTGGCTCCGGAGCAGATAGCGGCCTTCCTGGCCGCGTTAAGCGCCAAGGGGGAAACCGCTGAAGAGCTGGCCGGCCTGGTCCAGACGATGAGAGAACAGGCTGTTCGCGTTCCGGTGCGGAGAAAAGACCTGCTGGATAACTGCGGCACTGGCGGGGATCAATCCGGCTCGTTCAATATCTCGACAGCCGCGTCTCTTCTGCTGGCAAGCGCCGGTCAGGCTATCGCCAAGCATGGCAACCGCTCCGTCTCTTCCAGGTGCGGAAGCGCCGATGTTCTGGAGCATCTGGGCATACCGGTGCAGCTGAAGCCCGAAGCCGCCGCTAAAGCCATCGATTCGCTGGGCTTCGCTTTTCTTTTTGCTCCTTTCTATCATCCCTCCCTCAAGTACGCCGGCCCCGTAAGAAAGGCGATCGGCGTCAGGACCGTATTCAATATCCTGGGGCCCATGATAAACCCGGCCGGTGTAAAGCGCCAGCTTATCGGAGTTTATGACAGAAAATTCCACGGCATAATCGCGCAGGTGCTTCGTGACTCCGGCGCGGAAGAGGTGATGATCGTGACCGGCGGATCCGGCCTGGACGAGATAAGCTTATCCGACGAGACGGCGGTGACGCACCTCAAAGGCGGAGAGATCAGGGAATTTTCGATCAAGCCCGAGGATCTCGGGCTGATCCGCTGCGCCCCGGAAGACCTGCGGGGCGGAGACGTTCAGGTAAACGCGGCCATCCTGGCGAAAATATTTGCGGGGGAAAAGGGGCCCGGGCGGGATGTCGTACTTATGAACGCGGCCGCAGGCTTCTGGGTGGCCGGAATAGAGAAAACCCTGAAGAACGGCTTAGCGCTGGCTGCAAGCACGCTGGATTCAGGCCGCCCTGCGGACCTTATCTCAAGGCTCAAAAGCTTCCAGGGATGAACTCAAATATTCTGGAAAAGATAGCGGCTTCTACCCGGCGGCGCGTAGAGGCGGAAAAATTGAAAGTGCCATACGGCAGGCTTCTGGAGGAGGCGGCCCGTTCAAGAGTCCCCTATGACTTCCGGGCGGAGTTTTTGCCGGAGGCAGTGCATATTATCGCTGAGATAAAACTAGCCAGCCCCTCCCGCGGCGATATCGCCCCGTCCGCCGATCCGGCGAAAACAGCAAGGCAGTATCTTGACGGAGGCGCCCGGGCTGTTTCCGTGCTCACGGAGCCGGAATTTTTCAAGGGAAGCGCTCTTTATCTGCGGCAGGTCCGCGCCGCCTGCCCGGAGGCGCGTTTGCTGATGAAGGATTTTGTGCTGGATGAATACCAGCTCGCAAGGGCGCGCGCCGACGGCGCCGATTGCATCCTGCTGATAGTCGCTCTTCTTGGCCGGGAGAATACTCCGCTTTTTATAAGAAAGGCGCAGGAGCTGGGGCTAACCTGCCTGGTTGAGGTTCATGATGAGGCGGAGCTTGAAATCGCCCTTGGCTCAGGGGCCACGCTTGTCGGGGTAAATAACAGGGACCTGAAAACGCTCAGGATAAATCCTGACACCTCCATGCGGCTCGCTTCATTGGTTCCTGACGATGTCGTTCTCATCAGTGAAAGCGGATTAAGCTCCGGCCGGGAGCTAATTGAGCTCCGCAATCTGGGATACCGCGGTTTTCTGGTGGGCACCGCGCTTATGAAAGCGGCCAGTCCGGGCGAGGCCCTGCGCAGTCTGCTGGCGGAGGCGCGCTGATGAAAGTGAAGATCTGCGGAATCACGAACCTGGAAGACGCGACTATGGCGGCGGCTTGCGGCGCCTGGGCCCTCGGATTTGTTTTCTGGGAAAAAAGCCCGCGGGCTATCTCCCCCGGCGACGCTGCCGGTATCATTTCCAGATTGCCGGCGTCAGTGCTTCCGGTGGGAGTCTTTGTGGATGCGACGCTGGAGCAGCTCAAGGAGACAGCCGCGCGAACGGGGATCAGGGCCTATCAGCTGCACGGAGATGAAAAGCCGGCATTATGCGGGGAACTGGACCTTCCCGTCATCCGGGCTGTCCGGCCCGTGCTGTCATCTGATCTCGCTCCCCTTCGCGCCTATCCGCCCCTGTTCGGTTTTCTGGTGGACGCGGCGGTGAAGGGCGCGCCGGGGGGAACAGGCAAACTGGCGGATTGGAATTTGGCGCGCGAAGCCAAGGCATTCGGCCGGATCATTCTATCCGGAGGTTTGACCAGGCAGAATATCCGGGCTGCGATCGAGGCCGTTAAGCCGTTCGCGGTGGATCTTTCAAGCGGCGTTGAGGCCGCCCCCGGGAAAAAATCTCCGGAAAAACTGAAGTTATTCTTTGAGGCTATCCAAGAGGCACCATCCGCATGAAAGAGCGAATACCGGACCAGCGCGGTTACTTTGGCCGATACGGCGGCAGATTTATTCCTGAAACGCTCGCCGTGCCGTTAGCTGAACTGGAAGAAAATTATAATCGCTACAGCCGGCAGAAAGGCTTTCAGGCGGAGCTCGCCGCCTTGTATTCAGGATTTGCGGGCCGCCCAACGCCGCTGACCCTGGCCGCCGGGCTGAGCCGGGACCTGGGCGGCGCAAAGATCTATCTGAAACGCGAAGACCTGACGCACACCGGCGCTCATAAGATCAATAATACCGCGGGGCAGATGCTTTTAGCGTATAAAATGGGGAAAAAAAGAATAGTTGCCGAAACAGGCGCGGGCCAGCACGGCGTCGCCACCGCCGCCGCAGCCGCGCTCTTCGGGCTGGAGTGCGCGGTCTATATGGGCGCGGCGGATATGGAGCGCCAGGCTCCGAATGTAAAAAGAATGAGGCTTCTCGGGGCCAAGGTCATCGCCGTCCATTCCGGAAGCAAAACTCTTAAGGACGCGATCAGCGAAGCGATGCGGGATTGGATCACTAATATCCGGACAACTTACTATCTTTTGGGCTCCGTTTTAGGCCCGCATCCGTATCCGCAGATGGTCCGCGATTTTCAGTCCGTGATCGGCCGGGAGGCCCGCCGGCAGATACTGCTGGCCGAGGGGAAACTCCCTACGGAATTAGTGGCGTGCGTCGGCGGCGGAAGCAACGCTATCGGCCTGTTCTACGAATTTATCAAAGACAGGAAAGTAGCCATGACCGGGATAGAGGCGGGCGGCGAAGGCATAGCCTCCGGCAGGCACGCCGCAAGATTTGCGAGCGGCTCTTTGGGCGTTTTTCAGGGCACAAAAACTTTCATACTGCAGGATCGGGACGGACAGATGACGGAAACTCACAGTATTTCCGCCGGGCTCGACTATCAGGCCGTCGGACCGGAGCATGCTTTGCTCCGTGAGACAGGACGCGCCCGCTATGGCAGCGCCACGGACAAGGAGGCGCTTGCAGCGTTTCATCTCCTGTGCAGGCGCGAGGGGATTATCCCCGCCCTGGAAAGCGCGCACGCGCTCGCATACGCTTTCAAGAGAGCTCCGCAGCTGAGCCGCAAAGATATCATTATTGTGAACCTTTCAGGCCGCGGAGATAAAGACCTGGGGATTATTCCATGAGCACAGCGCAAATTCTGAGGCGGCTTAAGTCGCAGGGGAAAACGGCTTTTATCCCTTATATTACAGCGGGGGACCCTTCGCTTGAGGCGACAGGACTCTTTGCGAAAGTTCTGGCTGACGCCGGAGCCGCTGTTCTTGAGCTCGGCGTGCCGTTCTCCGATCCGATGGCTGATGGCCCGGTGAATCGGCGCTCCTCGGAAAGAGCGCTGAAAAACGGCGCCTCGCTGGGCGGGATACTTCAGCTGGTCAGGCGGCTTCGTGATAGCGGCATCACTATCCCGGTAATTCTTTTCACCTATTTTAATCCGCTTTTCAGAATGGGGCTCTCTGAGTTCGCAAAACGCGCGAAAGGCGCAGGGCTGACCGGTGTGCTGGCCCTGGATCTGCCCCCGGAGGAGTCGGCGGAGTATCGCAAATATATGAGCGCCGCCGGGATAGAGACGGTCTTTCTCGCCGCGCCTACCAGTGATGAACACAGATTGAGGCTAATCGATAAAGCCTCTACTGGCTTCGTCTATTATGTTTCGCGCACCGGTGTAACAGGAGCCCAATCAAAGATATCGGACTCTCTTGAGGAGGAGCTGCGTCGCGTGAAGCGGATAATAAAAAAGCCTGTCGTTGTAGGTTTCGGGATCTCCAGCCCTGAGCAGGCCCGCGCAGTGGCCCGCCTCGCGGACGGCGTGGTGGTGGGCAGCGCGATGGTCTCCATCATAGAGAATAACAAGCGCCCGGCGACAGCGGCGGTGAAGCTTAAATCATTTACGGAGTCTATCGTCGCCGCTATGTCGCGGCCCAGGTCAAAAAGGCAAGGATGATGAACTGCGAGTCTATAAGGGTTTCGGAGGTGACGCGATCGGGTATCTTGCGGAAATAGAAGAAGAGCATTATGGCCGGATAGTAGAAAAGACCGCTGAAAAGAGCGAGGGCCAGGTTAGGTTTCCATCCCATTTTGATCAGCAGTACCAGAACTATTTCCAGAAAAACGAACATGGTGGAAAGTGTGAGATAGGTGAGCCTGGTGCCCGCTGCCTTGTAGAAATTTTCCTTCCCGACTATCATATCGCTGTGCGCGTGGCTGACCCCGAACATAACGGAGCGGATGAAGACGAGCAGTACCGCGAAAGTAACGGCCAGATGTGTCGATTTAAACAGGATGGAGCCATGCCAGATGCCTGGGACGTAGGCGCAGAAGAAGGCCCAGCCCAGGGCCGTCAGGATGTCTTTTGAAGCCGGGAAATAAATAAATTGCCTGACCCCCAGGGGCAGTTTGTACGGGTAAAGCATCCCGGCGCACCAGAAAAACGCCGCTGGCAGAAGGACCTGCCAGCCAAGCGTTCCTGATAAGAGCACCGCCAGCGCTCCGGAAAGAAACGCGGCCGATTTGGTAACGGATTTAAAGCGGGTAAACAGCAGGCGCTTTGCTTTATCCGGTGAGGCCGCGCCCTTTTCCTCGGCGCGGTTCACCATGTGCAGGCTCAGGACGAAAAGTCCGGACATGAGCAGAAACTTTTGTGAAACGGGCGTGCCCTCCAGTTTCATGCAGACATAAGCCAGCGCCGCGGCCGCCAGCGCCGTGTAGGCGCCGCTGGTAATGCCCAGCTTCCAGAAAAGCGAGATCTGCTCCTGCAGTGAACTGCTGCTGTCGCCGGTCAGCTCGCGCACCCGCGACACGACTTTTTCCACCATCCAGGTCGGCGTGGAAGCGCCGGCGGTTATGAAGACAGCCCGTTTGTCCTTCAGCAGGGCGTAATCCAGGTCGTCCTCTGTCTCTATATGCGCCGCAGCAGGCGCCAGCTTGCCGCAGATCTGGAAAAGCCGGGCGGTGTTGGCTGAATTTCTGCCGCCGACCACGATCACCAGGTCCGATTCTTTCGCCGATTCCGTCGTTTCTTTCTGGCGCTCCTTGGTGGGCTTGCAGATGGTGTTGGAAACCGAGAGCTCCCCGGCTTTTAGCCTGACCGCCTCTACCGCCGCCAGGAACACGTCCTCTTCCTGCGTGGTCTGGGCTACGATATTAACTCTCTCCATCCGGGGCAATGACGACGCTTCCTGCGGGCCGCTGATGACGTGTCCCCGGCCCAGCGCGTACCCCATAAGGCCGACCACCTCCGCGTGGTCCTTGTCGCCTACGATCACCGTGTCGCAGCCTTTTTCGGCGTGGGCGGCTATGGTGCGGTGCACGTGCTTGACCAGCGGGCAGGTGGCGTCAACCACTTCCAGATCCAGCCGGCGTATCTCGGCCTCCAGCTCAGGCGGAATGCCATGCGCGCGGATGACCAGGATGGCGGCCTTTTCTTTTATTTCCGACACATCGCTTACGGCGCGGATGTTCTTCTCCCGCAGCGTTTCTATAACCTGCCGGTTGTGGATGAGCGGCCCAAGCGTATAGATGGTTTTTTTTGTGTTTTTGGCGAGCTCCAGCGCCTTGTCTATGGCGTTTCTTACTCCCGGGCAGAAGCCCGCGGTGGAAGCTACCGTGATCTGGAGCCTGTGTGGCATATCAGCAGAGGGAAAGCGAAGCGGCAGCATAGCGGGCTGCGTAAAGGCGCAGCCCGGAGCCAGGCGGCTTAGTTATCTTTCAAGCCCCGCCGCTTCTCGGCGGAGTTATTTCAGATTCTTGCTTATGTGCGCCCAGGCGTTCTTGAGCTCCACCGTCAGGCGTCTGAGCTCGGAAGCGCTGACTTTTTCCAGTTTCGCGTAACGCGCAGCGACCTTATCCACCAGCTCGGTGTAAGTTTCCCTGTCGATAGCTTTGAGCTGCTCGACTTTTTCCAGGACCTCGCCTTTCATCTTCAGCGTCCAGCCTGAGATCTTCTCCCGGTTCTTGGCGCCGCGCTCACCGTAGAGGAAGTATGCTCCCGCAGCCGCGACAGCCGCCAGACCGATGCCCGCGCCGATAAGCTTGGAATGTTTTTTCATTTGGTCCTCCTTGATTCAGTCGGTATAATATTACAAAATAAATCCGCTTCCCGCGATAATTGATAGAATTTAGCCATGCGGGAAAAGTTCAAACTTGTCGCGCCGTTTAAACCGAAAGGCGACCAGCCGGCGGCCATCAGGGCCCTATGCGAGGGGATCAAGGCCGGCAAGGCCAACCAGACCCTGCTTGGTGTGACCGGCTCCGGAAAGACCTTTACCGCGGCTTCGGTCATAAACGAACTCAACCGCCCTGCGCTGGTCATTTCCCCGAACAAGGTGCTTGCTGCGCAGCTTTATTCCGAGTTTAAAACCTTTTTCCCCGGCAACGCCGTGGAGTATTTCGTTTCATACTACGATTACTACCAGCCTGAAGCCTATATCCCATCCAGCGACACCTATATAGAAAAGGACGCCTCGATAAACGACCATATTGATAAGCTGAGGCTTAAAGCCACCAGCGCCATACTGAGCAGGCGGGACACCATCGTGGTGGCGTCTGTCTCCTGCATCTATAACATCGGCTCGCCGGATAGTTTTGCGAAGCTCTGCCTGCATATGCGCATAGGTGACGCGTGCGACCGGAGGGCGCTTACCGGGCGGCTGTCCGCCATCCAATATGAAAGGAACGAGACCGAGTTCGCCCGCGGGACCTTCCGCGCGCGCGGGGCTAATATAGACATCTTTCCCGCGGATATGGAGACCGCTTACCGAGTGGAGCTGGGTGACAGGATAAGGCGCATCGCGGAGATACATCCGCTTACCGGGGATGTCTTAAAGGAGCTGCAGGAGGTTGTTATCTACCCCGCAACGCATTTTGTGGCAGAGCCCGCGGAAGTGGAGCGCGCTCTGGGCGCCATAGAGGCGGAACTGGCGGACCGGCTTAAAGAGCTGAACGCGGCCGGCAAACTGCTCGAGGCCCAGCGCATCGGGCAGCGCACGCGCTATGACCTGGAAATGATCCGCCAGGCCGGCTACTGCCATGGCATAGAGAATTATTCGCGCCACCTGTCCGGCCGCCCGCCTGGCGAGCGGCCGCTGTGCCTGCTGGATTATTTTCCTAAGGACTTTCTGCTTTTTATGGATGAGTCGCATGTCGGAGCGCCGCAGATACGCGGCATGTACCACGGCGACCGCGCCAGGAAACAGACACTGGTGGATTTCGGGTTCCGCCTGCCTTCGGCCCTGGATAACCGCCCGCTTACGTTCCAGGAGTTCGAGGCCCTGCGGCCCGCAACCGTTTTTATGTCGGCGACTCCCGGCCCCTACGAGGCCGCGCTTTGCGGTAAAGAGAACACGGTTGAGCAGCTGATCCGCCCCACCGGCCTCGTGGACCCTGAGGTTCGCGTGCTCCCGGCCAGGGGTCAGATAAAAGCGCTTATAGCTGAGCTGGAGAAGCGGGTGGCAAAAAAAGAGCGCTCCCTTGTGCTGACTCTGACCAAAAAAACAGCCGAAGACCTGAGCGAGTTTCTGGCCGGGAAAGAGATAAAATCCAAATATATACATTCCTCCATGGACACTCTGCAGCGACTGGATATCCTCAGGGATTTCAGAAACGGCGACTTTGACGTGCTGGTAGGCATAAATCTGCTGCGGGAGGGGCTGGATATACCGGAGGTCACGCTGGTGGCCATCCTGAACGCCGACAATGAGGGCTTTCTCAGGAGCGACACCACGCTGGTGCAGATCTCGGGCCGCGCGGCCAGAAATCTTTCCGGCAGCGTTCTGCTGTTCGCCGACCGGGAGACCGGTTCCATGAAGCGCGCGATGGAGGAAATGGACCGCCGCCGCGTAAAACAGATAGCGTATAACAGCGAACATAATATCAAGCCGGAGACCATCAGAAAAAAACAGATGGATTATGATGAACTGCATACGCAGGAAAAACGGGCCGCTTTCAGGCTGGTGGGGGCGGTGGCTTCAGCCGACGTGAACAGAAAAAACGTCAAAGGTATAATGAAGGAGCTTGAAAAGCAGATGAGGGACGCGGCGGACAACCTGGATTTCGAGCTGGCCAGGGAGCTGCGTGACCGCCTGTTTGAGGTGCGGGATATGGCCGCGTCAGGCAGAAGGAAAGAGGGCGGACCGTGAGGCGCGGCTAAGCGCGGAAAGCCGTAAGGTACGGATTTATCCGGCCTGTTACAGCCGCCAGACTTTTACGCCGGCTTTTTTAAGAGCGCGGACATCGCATACGCCTTTAATGTCCACAAGCACAGGATTCTTCTTCCGGAGCAGGCGGCTCAGCGCGCGGGTGGCCAGCGCTTTATAGCGGTCGTGCGCTACGGCGACTATCAGCGCCTCCGCAGGTTTCAGCCGGGCCATTTCTGTAAGTTTAACTCCGTATTCACGCTCCGCCTCCGCCTTATCGGCCAGCGGATCGTGCACCTGCACCTTTATGCCGAAATCCTTAAGCTCGCGGATGATGTCGTAAACCTTGGAATTGCGAAGGTCGTTGCAGTTCTCTTTAAAGGTGAGGCCTAGCACTGTAACCACGCTGCCGCGCACGTTATGGCCTGCCCGCACCATTTCTTTTACGGTGCGCTGGGCGATGAATTTGCCCATGCCGTCGTTTATCCTTCTTCCGGCGAGTATTACCTGGGAGATGTAG
>CAZPMW010000019.1:0-6636 GCA_964587805.1 uncultured Elusimicrobiaceae bacterium | reverse complement strand
CCGCAGCCCAGCCAGAATGATCTCGGGGTGATAGCCGAGCGACTCAGCCTTATGTGTCAGGTAATAGGGGTCCACGCCTATGCAATGCCCGCCGACCAGGCCGGGTCTGAATTTAAGAAAGTTCCATTTAGTGCCGGCCGCCTCAAGGACCTCGCCGGTATCTATGCCCAGGTGGTCGAAAATTATAGCCAGCTCGTTCATGAAGGCTATGTTGATATCGCGCTGTGAATTCTCTATGACTTTGGCCGCTTCGGCCACTTTTATCGAGGAGGCCTTATATACTCCGGCAGTGACAACTTCGCTGTATGTGGCCGCGACGATCTCAAGCGTTTCCGCGTCCATGCCGGAGACGATCTTCAGTATCTTGGTGAAAGCGTGCGCCCGGTCACCGGGATTTATGCGCTCAGGGCTGTAGCCGACTTTAAAATCAACGCCGCATTTAAGGCCGGACTCCCGCTCGAGTATGGGCACGCAAACATCCTCTGTAACTCCGGGATAGACCGTGGATTCGTACACCACAACGGCGCCTTTTTTCAGGGCTTTCCCGGCTGTTTCGCTGGCGCATCTCACCAGCGACAGGTCAGGTATATTCGCGGCGTCCACCGGTGTCGGCACAGCGATGATATGAAAATCCGCCTTCCTTAGCTCTTTGATCTCGCTCGTGTATCGTATGTCCGCAGCTTTAAGGTCGGAAGGCGACACCTCTCCGGTGCAATCAAGGCCTTTTTTTAGCTCCGCGATCCTGCCTGGCTTTATATCGAAACCGATGGTCCTGCGCAGCCTGCCGAAGGCGACGGCCACAGGCAACCCCACATAGCCCAATCCTATTACCGAAACGGATCTGTTGGTTTTCATTTAGCGCACATCCCCCGGATAAAGTATATATCGTTTGGCCTTTATTTAGGCCCCGGCCGGAATGGCCGGACGCTTCTCCTGCCGCCGCGCTTAACTTTAACAGTTTTGCGGCGCTGTTTTCAATCGGGACAGTATTCTGCGGGAGATGGAGAGCGGAAGCGCGGGCCGGACCGGAAAGTAGTAAAATAAGGCGTATTCCGGATTTTATCCGGCAGGCTGCGGACGCTTTCCGGAGCTTCACAAAATCCCAGCCGGGGGATTCAATCTGACGGAGGCTTATGAACACTCAGACAGGAATAATTGAAGGATTTTACGGGGAGCCGTGGACATGGGAGGAGCGTGAGGGATATGCTCGTTTCTTACGACAGCACGGCTTTTCTTTCTATATCTACGCGCCGAAGGCGGACGTTTATCTGAGGAAAAAATGGCGCGATCCGTTCCCGAAGGAGCTTGAGGCGAAGCTCACGCTGCTCTCGGCGCAGTGTCGAGCGGCCGGTATAGAGTTCGGAGTGGGCTTCAGCCCCTATGAGATATACCTGTCTCCTTTTGACGACGCGGCCAAAGCCCTGCTTCAGAGCCGCATAGACGTCTTTAACCGCATAGGCGTTGACAAGTTCGGCCTGCTGATGGACGATATGAAGGGCGATTTCCCGGAACTGGCCCGGCGCCAGATAGAGGTAGTTAACTGGGTGGCCGGACGTTCCACGGCTAAACAGCTTATTTTCTGCCCTACATATTATTCCCTGGACCCCGTGCTGGAAAAACTTTTCGGTAAAATGCCGGAGGGCTACCTTGAGCAGCTGGGCAGGGAGCTTGATAAAAAAGTCCGGCTCTTCTGGACCGGAGAGTTGGTCTGCTCCAGAAGCTACAGCGAGGAGCATCTCCGCGCCATAGCGGAAACGCTGGGCAGGCAGCCGTTCCTCTGGGATAATTATCCGGTCAATGACGGCCCAAGAATGTGCAAATTCCTCCACCTGCGGCCGGTGACCGGCCGCCCGGCCGCCATCGGACAGTGGCTGGCCGCCCATTCCGTCAACCCCATGAATCAGCCCACGCTCTCTAAAATACCGCTCCTCACCCTGAAGTACAGTTACGAGCGCGGGGCCGCCTACCGCCCGGAAGAAGCGTTTTTGGAAGCCGCGGAGCTGGTCACCTGCGCGGAGATGGCCCGGCAGCTTGAGAAAGATCTGCCGGATTTTATGGACCGCGGCCTTGACCAGCTGACCGAGGCTGAGCGCGTACGGATGAAAGACGTTTATAAGCCGTATCTGGAATCAAATGTGAACCTGACGGGCCGCGCGGCGCGGGAGATAACAGACTGGCTGAACGGGCGCTATACGGTAACTAAGGACCTGTTTCTTTCACAGTAGCCGCGCTGCCGCGACAGTTTGACCCGCGGGCCGGCTATTGCCTGACTTCAGGGTAAATAAGTAATATTAAATCCTGATTCATCATGTATCCCGGAGGAAAAACAATGTTGTCAACCAGCGGATTAATTTTATCGGTTATCATCGCGGCCGCAGGCTGCCGCACGGCCGCGGCTCAGGAAGGGGCTGCCGGGCAGGAAGCCGCGGCGAAGGTCGTAGTTATTCCGGCTTCCGTTGAGCCGGGGCAGGCAGGCCTGATGGAGGCTGAATGGAAGTTTCTGAAGAAGCAGGGAGAGGATAAAGAAGATGAAGTCGCCGCCGCCGTTATGCCGGAGATCGAGGATTGGCTGAGGGCCTATCCCGAAAGCGAGTCCGCGCCCGAGGCGCAGTTCCTGAAAGCCAGGATCCATCTGAGGCTCGGAGATTATAAAGCCGCCATAGTGGCCCTTTTGAAGCACCTGCAGGAATATTCCGGCTCCGCTTCAAGCGCTTCCGCCAGGAAACTCTTTACGGAAACGGTCGGCAAAAAGCTGAGCGATAAGAGCGCAAAGATGCTTAATGAGATAGCGAAGCCCCAGGAGGCCTCCCAGGATAAAGCCGCCCTGCTGGCCGATGTTTTCGGCAAACTGGCGGCGCGCGGCGGAGAAGAATTCTACGAGCCGCTGGTGTCCGAGTTTCGCGCATTCTTCAGCCGCTTCATTTCTTATCCGGGGCGGGATATAATGCAGCTTGAGCTGGGCGATCTGCATATGAAGAAAGGGCAGTATCTGGCCGCCAGGCTGGCCTACCAAAAAGTGATAGATGTATATCCCGGCAGCCTGTTCGTGGCTAAAGCCAAGAGGGCGCTGGGCGACGTGCTGTCTAACAATCTTAAAGAATATGACGCCGCCATCGTAGTGTATCAGGATGTGGCCGCCGGCTATCCCGGCACCGAGGAGGCCTGGGCCTCCTACATGCAGCTGGCTAAACTGCCGGAACGCCAGAACAAATACGAGCTGGCGGCCGAGGTGCACGAAAAGATCATCGCACTCTACCCGGAAAAGAGCGCCGCCTACGATTCCTACATAGCCGAAGCCAGGATCCTGCGCGAGGAGATGTCCAGGTTCCCGGAAGCCGTGGCCGTTCTGGGCAGACTGGCGGACAAGTACAAGGGGGAGAAGGCCATAGAGGCGCTTTATCTGGCCGCCAAGATCGCGAAGAAGGATATGAAAGACCTTTCAACTGAGATCAAAATGTACGACAGGATAGCCGGGGAATATCCGCAGGACCCCCAGGCCCCGAAGGCCGTTTTCGCCGCTGCCGAGGCGTATGAGAACGCCAAGGATTTTGATAAAGCGAAGGAATACTTCGGGAAAGTTTCGGACCAGTATCCGCAGGACTCGTTGTCTTCAAAAGCGCAAAAAAGAGTGAATGCGATAATAAGTAAATAAATCCCGCTGCGCGGCTCTCCGGGATTTCAGGCCGCTTTAAGGCGGCCTGAATCGCTTATGCGGCGCGCGGCCGCGGGCCAGGACATGAATATTATGAACGAAGTCGTTTTAATTACAGGGGCGTCGTCAGGGATAGGCAAAGCGGCCGCGAAACTGCTGCTGCTGAGCGGCTATAGGGTCTACGCCGGGGCGCGGCGGGTGGACAACCTGAAGGAGCTGGAGTATCTGGGCGCCAGGATCATGCGCCTGGACGTAACGGAGGAAGATTCCATTAAGAGCGCCGTGCAGTCGGTGCTCTACGGGGAGGGGCGCCTGGACGTGCTGATAAATAACGCGGGCTACGGAGCCAACGGCGCCATTGAAGATATTCCTATGTCGGAGGCCCGGAGGCAGTTCGACGTGAATCTTTTCGGCCTGGCCCGCCTGACGCAGCTGGTCCTTCCGGCCATGCGCGCGAGGGGTTCTGGAAAGCTAATCAATATTTCCTCTATAGCCGGCAAGATCAGCATGCCTCTCGGCGGGTGGTATAACGCTTCAAAGCACGCCTTAGAGGCTTATTCCGACGCTTTGCGTCTTGAGGTCGGCCGTTACGGCGTGAAAGTGGTTTTGATTGAGCCGGGAGCGATCAGCACGGAATGGGACAATGTGGCTCTGGTTAATCTTGCCAAATACTCCGGTTCCGGGCCTTACGCCGCAATAACCGAAAAATTAACCGCCAGATTCAGGGCCGCCTACCGGAAATCGGCCCCGGGTCCGGAGATCGTGGCCGCGGTTATCCTTAGGGCGCTCCGGGCGCCGCGGCCGGCTGCCCGCTATGCCGTGCCTTTTAAGTCCAGAGTCCTGCTGTTTATGAAGTGGGCTTTGCCGGACAGAGTCTGGGACGCTGCGATAAATTTTCTGTTACGATAGTCGTGCGTTTTTATTATTAGCAGTCCTCCTCTAGTGTTGACAATTAAGAGCTCATGGTGTATAATATTTTTAGCACTCAGATAGACTGATTGCTAGTTTTGTTCTGCACGGAGAAAACTTTTATGCGCGTGCTGAAGCCGGAAATAGCGCAGGACAGAAAGGAAAAGATCCTTAACTGGGTGGTGTACAACTATGTCTGCACCGGCAAGCCGGTCAGCTCGGACATTATAGCCGCCAAGGGCGGGTTTAACGTTTCCAGCGCCACTATAAGGAATATACTTAAGGAGCTTGAAGACGGAGGCTACCTGTTTCAGACACACACGTCCGGCGGCCGCATTCCCAGCGACAAGGGCTACCGGATTTACGTGGATAATATAACACGGCTGCAGAAGCTTGCGGCGGCGGAAAAATCGCGGGTTGAAGACGAGCATGAGCGCCGCATAGAGCAGCTGGACGGCTTTCTTAAGCATACCTCAAAAATAATATCCGATATGTCCCACTGCGCGGGGTTCGTGATCTCGGCCGATATGCAGGACGATGCCGTAAAGCGTATTGACCTGATAAGCCTGGGCCCCAAAAGCGTTCTTTCAGTTCTGTTCGCGCATTCGGGAGTCATGAAGCACGCCGCCTTCTCTCTTGAAAGGGCCATGGAGAAAAACGCCCTCGTCAGTCTTTCCCGGAAGCTGAACAAAAGACTGAAAGACGCGCCGGTTACGGACGTTTCACGGATCCTCTGGAAAGAATTTCTGAACAAGGCGGCCGGCGCGGAGCAGGAGCTTCTGAAAAAGCTGGTGGAATATTTCGCCCACATCATACAGAGCTCCGACCAGGTCTATCTTGAGGGCCTGGGCCGCATCTACGAAAACATGGAGTCCGGAGATATAGAGGATATGCGCAGCATCGCGCGTCTGCTGGAGGAGAAAGAAAAATTCTCCGGCATGCTCAGGGAGCGCCTCAGGGACTGCTCCGGCAAAAGCGCAGCGCTGGCCCTGTCCGGGGCCGGCAGACACATCGTGGATGTGACCATCGGGTCCGAAAACAATATAAAGGAATTTAAGAATTTCAGCCTGGTTTCCAGCTCATACTGCGTAAACGATAAAGCCGTGGGACTTGTGGGCATACTCGGCTATAAACGCATGGAATATCCCAGGATGATCTCTATTGTGGATTCGGTAAGCTCCATGGTGGAGCAGATGCTGTCGGAGTGGGAAAAAATGGGTCTGGAAGAGTGATCATGGAAAGCAAGAAACATAAAACACAAGAGGGAAAAAAACACGGGGAGGGAGCGCTGCCCGCAGAGCCCGCGACCTTCTCGCCTGTAGAGCCCGCGGCGTGCGCCGTAGACGGGGCTGCTAAGGCTCCGGATTATTACACTCAGATGCTTTGCCTTAAAGCCGATTTTGAGAATTACCGCAAGCGCGTGGAGAAAGAAAAGCCGGAGTTCGTGAAATTCGGAAAGGCCGAGATCCTGCTCCGGCTCCTGCCGCTCTACGATATGCTGGTGCAGGCCCACCTTCACGTCGTCAAGTTGCAGTCCGGCGGCGCCGAGGAACCCAGACAGACGCAGGACATCGTTACGGGACTGGAAATGATTTTTAAAGAGTTCACTAAGGCGTTTGACGCTGAAGGCATACGCCCCATGGAGGTGGTAGGCAAACCCTACGACCCCATGGCCGCGGAGATAATAGGCATAGACGAGGGGACCGCTGAGAACGACGGCCTGGTTACCGCCGAGTTCCAGAAAGGCTTCTACTACGGAGATAAGGTCCTGAGGCCGGCAAAGGTTAAGATAGCGAAGGCTAAGGCGCCTGCTCCGGAAAAGACGGAATAAGCTCCGCGCTTTTCCGCAGAACGAAAACACCGGCGCACGGCAAGATTTGGGTGAGAATTGTAAGGGAGGAATAATTATATGGCTAAAATAATAGGTATAGATCTGGGCACTTCCAACACCGCGGCCGCGGTTATGGAAGGCGGTAAAACGACTATCATCCCCTCGGCGGAAGGTACGACCCTGGGCGGAAAAGCTTTTCCGTCTTATGTGGCTTTCACCAAGGACGGGCAGATGCTGGTAGGGG
>CAZPMW010000018.1:0-30542 GCA_964587805.1 uncultured Elusimicrobiaceae bacterium | reverse complement strand
GTACCGGACGTGGGGGCCAGCAGTCCGCACAACATTCGCACGGTGGTGGTTTTCCCCGCGCCGTTAGCCCCCAGAAAGCCGAAGATCTCGCCCCGGTACACGGAAAAAGAGATATCATCCACAGCGGTAAAATCGCCGAACTTTATCGAAAGCCGTTTCACCTCAAGTACCGGGGCGGTGCTCATGACAGGGCCTTCCTGATAAAGATCTCCTCAAAATTTTCCGCGCCTGACTCCTTCAGCACGGCGCGCGGTTCGCCCGAGGCCAGCAGGCGGCCCGATTCCAGCAGATGCACCCTGGCGCAGCGCTCGGCTTCGTCCATATATGCCGTGGAGACCAGAATAAGTATTTTATCCTCGGCCAGGCAGTAGAGAAGTTCCCAGAATTCCCTCCGGCTTATCGGATCGACGCCGTTGGTCGGTTCGTCGAGAAGCAGCACTGACGGAGAGCGCAGCAGGGCGCACATAAGTCCCAGTTTCTTATACATGCCGCCTGAGAGAGAGCCGGCGCGCCGGTCCCTGAACTTTGTCAGGCGCGTTATCTCCAGCAGTTCCTTTGAACGCCGGGCGTAGATCCCAGGTTCCAGGCGGTAAAGCTCGCGGAAAAACTCCAGGTGCTCATCGATTGAAAGGTCGGGGTAGAGGCTCGCCTGCTGCGGCATATAGGCAAGACCCGGCCGCAGTTCTCCGAAAGCGGCCGGCTTACCGCCGTTAAAATAACGGATATCCCCCGCCGTAGGCTTCAGCAGGCCGGCCAGAAGGCGCATTGTCGTGGTCTTGCCGGCCCCGTCGGAACCGATAAGCCCGTGCAGCAGCCCCGCCGAAAGATCAAAAGAGACCCCGGCCAGCGCGGCAGTGTTGCCGAATGATTTTCGTAAATCCGCGGTTTTTATGGAGAATAAATCCATAGTTCCAGTTCCACTCCGCGCTTTACCTACTCCGGCAGCTTAACTTCTATCGTCATGCCTGGCTTCAGGGTTTCGTCCGGGTTGGAAAAACTTACCTTAACGGCGAAGACCAGCCTGGTTCGCTCCTTGCGTGTCTGCACGTTCTTGGGAGTGAATTCAGCCTGTGAAGATATTACCGAGATACGGCCGGTGAAGTCCATATCCCCGGCCTCTGGCAGAAAGGCATGCACCTCCATGCCGGGTTTAAGCCTGGCCAGCATGTCGTGCGGCACGTAAATGTAAGCCCAGACCTCGGAGAGGTCGGCTATGGTGGCCAGCCTTACGCCGGGGGACACAAGCTCGCCCTTCTCCCTGTAGGAGTAAAGCAGGCGGCCGGAGACCGGTGACTTTACCGAGCACCATTCGACTCTCAGCGCGGAATCGTCCCGCCTGTATTTAAGGCGGTCATAATTTTCTTTGGATAGCGAACCGCCCTTATACAGCTCTTCGGCGCGCTTAAAGTCCCCGGAGGCGATGCCGGCGGCCAGCCTGAGGTCGTCGCAGTCTATGGAGACTATCACGGCGCCGTTTTTAACCGGGTCGCCCTCCCTGGCTCCGTAGGACGCTATCACGCCTGATATTCTGGCGGAGAGATCGGTTTCAGTAGCCTCTACTGCGCCGCTGTAGCGGAAATCCCGCCCGCTCCTCACCTTCAGGAATATCAACGCTCCGGCAGCCGCCAATATCACGACAGGTATCAGTTTTTTATTCATAATTATTCCTTTACGCTCCCGGTGAGACTGTCAAGCAGCGCCAGTTTTAAAAGCATTTCTGCGTTTGTTTCAGCCGCAGCAGTCCTGGCAGACAGCGCCTTCAGATTGGCGCTGTCTACCTCCAGCCAGGTGCCGCCGCCGGCCTGATAGGCCTCGTAAGCCAGCTTTGCCGCTTCGGCGGCGTCGTCCACGGCCTCGATGTTTATCGTCTGCTCGGACATAAGCGCGTTGAAGGCGTCCAGCGCCTTGTCAAAATCCCTCCTGGCGGCGAGCGCCGCCTCATCACTTTTTTCCAGGGCCGCGGCCGCGATGAGGGCGCTCTCTCTTTCTTTGTCTGAGGAGCGCCCGCTCTCGAAAAGCGGCAGGCTCAGGGTGAGCGAAGCGGAATTCTGAACGAAGGAGTATAGATTGGGCCCGTTCGGATAGTCCAGGGAACTGCGCGCGCCCAGGGTTATGCGCGGCAACTTTTCCGCCCTGAAGGCTCCGGCCTGAGTTCTATAGGCCCGCCCGGCCTCAGCGAGGGCTTTCACCGACGGGAGTTCCGCTTCGGGTCCGGACCGCGACGCCGGCAGCATACGAGCCAGAATTTTCTCGTAGGGCTCAGCTTTTACGAACAGCGAAGCGGCTTCGGCTTCGCCGTAGCTCCGGCCAGCCATGCGGGAGTCCATAGGCAGGGCGGCGCCCTCTGGGAGATCCATCCCTACGGTAAAGCTGAAATCGCGGAGTGAGGCTGATAAGCCAGCCCTGGCCCTCAGGAAATCCCGGCGCCGGGCTGTGGTCTCCTGCCTGGCCCTTATCTCGTCGAGACGGCTGCGTGAGCCGGCTTTGGCGCCGAGCGAAATATCCTTCAGCTGCGCCAGCGATAGCTGCAGATTTTCCCCTATAAGGTAGACGCGCTCCAGCGCCAGCTGCAGCTGGAAATAGGCGGTGCGGGCCCGAAGCAGGGCCTGCCGGCGGGCGTTCTCCGCCTCGGCGGAGCGGGCTGCGGAGCTGTGGGAGGCGCTTTTATAGCCGGAGCGCAGCGCGCCGCCGTCGAACAGCGTCCAGTAGACGGAAGGGCCTAGCGAATAGTTCCAGTTGTCGCCCAGCGGTCTGTTTCCGCCCAATGCCGCCGGCATAGAGATATCAGGTACGATTTCATTGTAGCGCAGTCCGCCCTCCAGGCTGAGTCGCGGGTGCAGCAGGCTGCCGGAAGCCGCGGCGGCGGCGCGGGCGGCCTCTGCGGAGAACTTAGCGCTTTTGTACTGATTAGAGGCAGCCAGCGCGCTTTCCTCTGCGGCCTTCAGCGTAACGCTGAATTCCCCTGCGCGCGCTGCGCCAGAAAAAACAATGAGCAGCAATATAAGTTTCATAGGCCTATCCCTCTCACGGCTATTTCAGCCCTCTCGGCTATGCCGGCATCGGAAATGGCCTCTTCCTCTATGACTGAAAGGTCCAATGCCCCCAGCTTTCTGACCCCGTTCCTTATTAGTATCTGGGCCATTATTATCGGAAAGACCATAGCCGGGAGCACCGCGGCCATTATAAAAGGAACGGAGCGTCCCTTTACGGCGCTGGCCGGCCGGCATTCGGAGACAAGCCCGGCTATAAGCTTCAAGTGCCCTGTAAAATTGCCGCTTAAGAAATTGAACGTTTCTTTCTTTCCATATGCCATGTCCGCGAAGAAAAGGGGAGCGGCTTTCCTGATGTCCCGGAAGAACCGGCCGACCTCTATCAGAGAGTTTTTAAGCCGCTCGCGCGGGGTGCCGCCCAGGGCCGAGCCGGCGCGGAATTTAAGCATAAATCCCGCGTACAGCTCCTTCAGGACGGCTTTAGTGAACTCGTCCTTGGAGCCGAAATAATAGTGGAACATGCCGGTGTTTACGCCGGCGAGGCGGCAGGCCTCCCTCACAGTCATGCCATACAGCCCTTTTGCCCGGACCAGATTGACGCCGGCTGCCAGCAGTTTAAGATCGGTTCCGGACGCGGGTCTTGGCATATATCCTCCGTAATTATACTCATGTATAATTATACATCCGTATAACTATTTTGTCAACAGCGGCCCGTCAAGGCTCTTCAGGCCTGAAGAACGCGGGCACCTGATTAATTAGTCCTCGATCAGCTGGCGGTAAATTTCTTTGAAATCGGGAGCTTTCCTGGCGGCGGCTTTGGCGTATTTTCGGGCGTCCCAAAAATCATCGCGGGCTGAAACGGCGCCGTAATCCAGCAGGGCGTCTTCCCGCCTTCCCATCAGGTCCAGCGCCTGGCCGCGCCGCAGGTAGCAGTAAGTGACCCAGCCTTTCTCCGGGAAGGCCGTTTCAGTTATGCCGCCGGTGAACCAGGCGGCCGCTTCGCGCGGCTTATTGAGCGCGAGGTAAGCGTCCCCCGCCGAAAGATAAACAAGAGAAAGCTGGCGGTCTATGCCCGGCAAGGGGGCCTTTTTATGCTCGGCAAGGAACAGAACGCATTCATCCAGGGCCTTCTGCCACTCTTGCGCGTGGCTCAGCGTAAGGATCTCCCCCAGTCTGAAGAAGAGATTTGACGGGTCCAGCACCCTAAGCCGCTCCAGCTCAGCAAGCGCCGCCTTATAGTCCTTCTCATGCCGGGTAAGTATCTCTGTCAGGAACAGTCCGGCCTCGGTGGAGAAGAATCGCCCTTTTTCGCGCGCCAGCCGGACCTCCGATAAGCCGCGAGCCTTATCCCCGCTGATAAACAAAAGCGCCGGGATCTTGAGCATCCCCGGCAGAGTGTCGGCAAAATAATCGAAAATGCCCAGACCCAGGTATGCGTCGTATAGTTCAGGGTTAGCCTTCACGGCTTTATTCAAAAACTTCCTGCCCTTATTGCCGTTAGTATAGGCCTTAAACCAGCGCCGCTGCACGGCGTACCAGCGCCCTTTAAGGCCATAGGCTCCGCCCAGAAAAAACCAGGTCTGGTCCGGGCTCTCGTTGTTTTTCAGACGCGCCTCGCACACTTTGATAGCGGCGTCGGCGTTCTTCATGAATTCGTCTTCAAGTTCCCTGAAGTCACCCTGCACATCGAAATTCTGGGAGTACCGCCACCAGGAGAGAGCCGCCAGCGCGAAATACCCTGCCGGATTAGAGGTATCAGCCCTTATAATATCGCCGAACTGCTCACCGGCCTTGTCGAACTCAAGACGGTACATGAAGGCGCTGCCGCGGTCGTACTTCGCGTCCGCCAGCGGGCCCAGTGAGAAGGCAGGGGTGGAAATAACCGGCAATTCTTCTTCCGCAGCGGCGTAGCCAACCGGATCTCCGGCCAGGCAAAGAGCGGCCGTCAGAAAAGAGGTAAAAAAAAGTATGGCTGTTTTCAGGGATACAAAGCAAAAACTATGTTTCATACGGTGTCAGGCCAACGCTTGCGCAGTCGCCGGGTCAGGGCCCATGTCCTCAGGCGGCCTAAATGTCCAACAGCTCTTTTCGGAAGTCCCCGGCGTTCTGAAATCTGCTATCCGGGTCCGGAGACAGTGCTCGGGCTATGAATCCGTCAACAGCGGGCGGCAGGGCGGGGACAACTTCGCTGGCGGGCCTGTAAAGCTTGTGCTCTTTCTGGTAATGAAAATCAGGGCCCTTAAACGGGAGTTCGCCTGTAAGGGTTTCATAAAGGCAGACGCCCAGCGCGTATATATCGGACTCTTTTGAAGAAACTCCCAGATCCTGCTCAGGCGGCATATAGGCAGGGGTGCCGACCACCTCTTTACTGGAGACGCGCGGGAAAGCCGCCTTCGCGTGCCGGGCGAGACCGAAATCCATAACCTTAACCTCGTTGTCCTCTGAGATCATGATATTGGCAAGTTTCATATCCATATGGATAACGTTTTTGGAGTGGGCGTAGGAGAGAGCTTTGGCGGCCTCGCAGAATATCGCTCTGGCATTCTCGAAAGGAAGGCGAACCTCCTTTTCCAGCAGGTTCTGCAGGGTCCCCCCCTTCACGTGCTCACAGACCAGATAAATATCGTCCTTTTCCTCGAATATCGTGTAAATTTCCACTATATTGGGATGGTGAAGCATCGCAAGAGTGCGCGCCTCTTCCAGAAAGCGCTGCTTTTCCCGCTCGCTCACCTTGATCTCCTCGTTCATCCGTTTTATTGCGACCGTTCTTCCAAGCGACTGGTCCATGGCTTCGTAGACTATGCCCATGCTGCCCTCGCCCAGTTTGCGCTCTATCTTATACTTGCCGGATGCCACTCCCTCGTAAAAAATTGAGGGCGCCAGCAGATTCGGGTAGGGCTGTCCGCCTTCAACCAGAACTTTTTCTCTTGAGGAGGTTACAATGTGCAGCAGGCCGAGCGCTACCAGCAACCCGCCGGTGAGGGTGAAGCCCAAAAGAACCAGGAACCTTGTCATCCCGGAACGGGAGCCGCCGCTGTCCGCAACAGACACTGCCGGGGCGTTGGAAAATCCGGAAACGCGGCCGGAGTATTGCGCCACAGCGTCCTGAAAGCGTTGCCCGTACGCGCCATTTAAAACCGCCGCCTGGCGCAGGTCCTCAAGCGTACGCTTATAATCTCCCTGTTTTTCATAGGCCAGAGCGCGGTTAAACCAGGCGTCGGCGAAGCCAGGGTTGATATTTATAGCCCTGTTGGCGTCAGCCTCCGCGTCCTTTGCCAGACCCTTCCGGTTAAGCGCCCAGGCGCGCATGTTAAGAGCCTGAACATTTGAGGGCTGGCGGCTGATAACGTCGGTCGTGTCCCTGATGGCTTCGTCGTAACGGCCGAGGAAGTTGTTGGCGTTAGCCCTTTCAAGATACGCTTCCGAATTGGCCGGATTTTTTTCTATCGCCTTAGAGGCGTAATCAATGGCGGCCGTGTAATCGCCCAGCGCATTCTTTGAAGAAGCGGTCTTCAGATAGCTGACTGACCTGGTGTAATCCCGTCCCTGCTGCACCGCGTCAGACGCGCGCGCCGCGTACTGGGCGGGGCTGCCGGAGCCTCCGCGCGCTGAAAGGCCGGGCGCCTCAGCGCCGCCGACCGCCTTGCGCATCTCCTGAAGCGAAGAAAGTGATTTAAGGCTGGTGATGGCCTTTTTGCTGTTCACCAACGCGGTAAGCATCTTAGCCGACTCATCCTGTGGATCCAGTTGCATTACTTTCCTGATGTCATCTATGGCGCCTTTACGGTCCTGCAGCGAGGACCTGGCCAACGCCCTGTTCTTGTAGGCCTCCGTATCTTCCGAGTCCAGATTAAGGGCGTCTGTCGCCGCCCTGGCGGCCATACCGTAATCCTGCAGGTCGTTATAGGACCTGGCAAGCGCAGACTGCACGCCCGGATTGTCGGGGTAGTCAGTCCTCAGCGAGTCCAGCGCGGCCTTGGCGGCCTTCCGGTCTCCGGAGTTGACCAGCAGGCGGGCATCCACCAGCCGATTCTGCGGATTGTTATCGCCAGACCTGGATACGGAGCCGGGAGAAGACATGCGAATGGGCGGATTCCCGGAATCCGGGCCGGACACGGATTCCGACCGGAGTTCCGCTGGTTTGGCGCGGCCTTTCACCGTCTGGATCTGGGAGGGGGCAAGCGCCGCTGTGATGGCGTCGTAAGTCCCCGGATCGAGCTTACCGTTAATGGAAGCCCTCTCCAGATTAACAAGCATGTCCGCTATCTGTGATTGATTTTGGGAGATAAACCCCGCTTTCTTGTCCGGAGGAAGCCCGTCGAGAAACTTGATAAGCGAGCGTGCCGCAGTCTCAGGGTCGTCGCGGACATTGCGCCTGAAGTTCCTGTAGTTATCGTCCTTCCTGTAATATCCCCTGTCTCCGCCTTGACCATAGTGCCCGTGTCCCTGATGGGGCCAACCCTCAGTCATCTCCCCATTATGCCAGCCATCTTTTCCGCCGCCGTAGAGCGGGGCGAGCGACAAAGTCGCGGATTTGTAAAACTCCGGATCGATCCTGCCTGCGTCCAGATCCCGCTGCAGGCCGGCGGCCATTCCCTTTATCATATGCCTGTTGTCTTTTCTGAATGACCGCATCGTATCAGGGGGGAGGCTTGGAAGAAGAGTTATAAGCGCGCGCGCCGCAACCTCCGGCTGGTCCCGGAAATTATCCCTGAAAATCCTGTATGCCTCGTCTCCCTCGTAGCTCTTGTTTCCCTGGGGCGTTAAAGCGGCAGCCGGGGGCAGCGTTGCGTCAGGCTGCACCTGCTCTGGCAACAGCGGGACCTCAGGCGCAGCCTGCTCCGAAGCGGCGCTGGCCTGCTCTACTGCGGAATCCTCGCAAAAAGCCGGAGCCCCGGTCAGGGCTATGTGTAACGCGCAATAACAAAGGACTATTAACAGGCGGATCATATGCTTCCCGAGCCTTTAAGAACGCTCTTTAGTTATGTAGATAGGATAAAGAGAAAGGATTATTTTGTCAAGGGCACTGTGGGCCAAAGCCCATGCCCCCGGGACAGGAGGTCGCGGCTTTAATCCCGGCGGTTTGCCGCGCGCTGCCGCATAGCGGGAACCCAGGCCCGGATGAACGCTCTTTAAAATCCATCCGCGCCGCAGCACTTTTTGTATTTTTTGCCGCTGCCGCAGGTACAGGGATCGTTCCGGCCGACTTTGGGCCCGGCACGCTTGACGGTCTCGATTTTCCGCACCTCTCCGCCGTTGGCGGCCTCAGGATGCTTCCTGATCCACTTCTTGACCTCTTTTTCGTCTTCTACATCCACTCCGGCGACCAGCATCTTGCGATAAAGGTCAATCACCATCTTGCGCATCTGCGGAGTTTTAGCCTGCGAAAGGATCTCTGGCGACATTTTGTTCAGCTCTTCCGCCAGGTCGTCATCTGTCTTCTGCGCCGTTGACTTGACAGGCGCTGTGGCGGGCGGGAGCGGGGGCTGCGGAAGCTGTGCACGGTGGGCCGGATCATTAATGGGATCCGCCGCCCGCGCCGCCTTTTCAGCCGGCGCTGCTATTTCCTGAGATTGAGCAGGTTCCGCTTTTTTAAGTTTTTTCAGAAACTCCCACATAAATGCATCCTCCTATAGAAACTAAAGCCTCGCATGTGCCGGGCCCTCTGTACCCTGCTGTTTTATGCAGGAACCTTCGCGTCCTTCAGGAAGCAGGCGAGGGCGATCGAGTGCAGTTTGGTCATCGGGGAATCCGTCCTCGAAGTCAGTATCACCGGGATATTTGAGCCGGACAGCAGCATGGCAGACTTCATGCCAGCCCCGAAGAAAGAAAGGGCCTTATACGTCGGGTTAGCGGAGTCAAGGTCCGGCATCAGTGCTATATCGGTATCGCCCGGCACTTGTCCTTTGATGCCTTTTTCCTCCGCCAGTTTTTTGGAGAATGAAATAAATATATCGTAGGGTCCCTCTACAACGGCGTTCTTTATCCGTCCGTCCCTGGACATGGCGGCCAGTTCCACTGCTTCCAGGGTGCTGGGAATCTTCGGGTTCGGCTTTTCCACAGGACATACTACCGAAACTTTCGGGATCTCAACTCCGAGCTGGCGCATAATATTCACCGAGTTGCGGATTATTTTGGCTTTTTCCTCAAGCGTCGGCTTTATCATAACTGCTACGTCGGTCAACGCGAACGGCTTGTGGTAATTGGCAAGTTCAAACAGCGCGAAGTGGCTGAGGATCATCCCCTCCTCCACCGCAGCGACTTCCTTGCGCAGGAGGGCTTTCATGTAAAACCTGGTGTCCACCAGACCTTTTACCAGAAAATCCCCGTTCCCCGCCCTGATCAGGTCCACGGCTCTGTTGCACATTTCGGCGCAGTCGGCAGACTCCACCAGCTCAAAGCTCTTGAGCGGCAGGCCGGCGGCGCCGGCCATCGTCTCCACCTGCGCCTTCGGGCCTATAAGTATTCCGCCGGATACGATCTTCCGGTCAAAGCCCATTTTACAAGCCTCCAGAACCTCGTCGTTATTGGCGCCCGGCACCACTATCCGGTTGGTTTTTCCCTGTACCATCCTTAAAAGTTCGTCAAAGTTCCTGAATGTCATGTGCTTGTCTCCTTGTTGTTCGCCGGGGAAGGCCGTATGACCGCCCCTTAGCGCATCGTTGGATGTCGCACCGGACAAGGTCAACCCTTGTCGGCGCAGTATTTGCGGACCTTCTTAGGGTGCTTCAGCGCGGACTCCGCGGCCGCACGAAGCGCGCTCATTTCATCGCCTCCGGGGAACACCATTACCGGCGCAATCCAGTCTATCCTGCGCTTCAATTCCGGCACCAGGATCTTGTCATAAGCCAGTCCGCCGGTCAGCACCACCGCGTCTACCTTACCTTCAAGGACGGCTGTCATGGAAGCGATCTCTTTTGAGATCTGATAGGCCATGGCCAGTACGGCTTCTTTCGCGCGCTCCCTGGTGAGCGTCGCCGGGTCCAGGCCCGAGCCTGAAACGACTTCGCCGGTGAAGATGTATTTCTCAAGGGCCAGCATATCGGAGGTGCCGGTATAGGCCACCATCCCGCCGCGGCCTTTCAGCTTCAGTTTCATATCAGCCAAAGTATATTTCCCGGAGAAGCACATCCTGACCAGCCCGCCCGCTGGTACGCCGCCGCTCCTTTGCGGCGTGAAAGGCCCGTCTCCGTCAAGCGCGTTGTTCACATCCACGACCCTTCCCTTTTTATGGGCGCCTACGGAAATTCCGCCGCCGCCATGCATCACGATAAGATTGCATTCCTCGTACGGTTTCCCCAGGTTGCGAGCAGCGTGCCGCGCAACCCGTTTCTGGTTGAGGGCGTGAAAAATGGAGATGCGCGGATTCTCCGGCATGCCAGAAAAGCGAGCGGTCGGGTCCAGTTCATCCACCACTACCGGGTCCGCTATGAACGACGGGGCCTTGCACATATCGGCTATGTTTTTCGCGAGCAGACCGCCCAGGTTAGAGGGATGGTCCCCCATCACCCCCTCCTTAAGGTCGTGCATCATCTTCCCGCTCACCTCGTAAGTTCCGCTTTCAATTGGTTTTAGCAGGCCGCCGCGACCGATCACTGCGTGAATCTCGGAAAGCTCCACGTTGTTCTCCGCGAGAGCGCCGAGCACTATGCTCTTCCTGAAATCGTATTGGGCGGTAACCTTGCGTTTTTCGTATGGCCTGAGGTCCTCGGGGCTGTAGCGTACCGTTTTATGGAAGGCCAGTTTTCTGCCGCGGAAAAAACTGACCTCGTCCGAGGTCGACCCGGGGTTTATCACAAGGATGTTGAATTCGCCCATAAAGGTATTGTCCTGGCTAAGATTGATTTCCGGCGCAGAGGCCGGAATGTTTTAAGACCCTATTTTAAAACCAGCTCGTAAAGATACGGCATGTTCTTTTTCTCAAGGGTGAAGAATACCCTCTTTCCGCCCTCAGAGGCGAATGCCGGCTGTTCCTTTGCGCCAAAACAATAGTCTTCCTTGCCGCAGGCCAGAATTTTCTGCGGCGCATCCCACGGCCCCCAGGGATATTGCGCCGTTCTGACAACCACATCTCCCGCTTCAGGATCAGAGTAAAGCGCCAGATACGCCTTCTGATGGTCGTTATACGCTACGGAAAACTCCTCCGGCATACTTTCCATTACAGGCGACGCTTCGGCAATGTCCGATGTCCACGCGCCGGAAGCGGACTCCAGACTATAGTAGGAATAGCTCTCCCTCTCTCCCACTTTCTCCGGCCTTACCCGGGCCACGGCCGCCGCTGATTTCCCCGGCTCGGTCATATAGCGGCCGTAAACATAGATCCAGCCGTCAGGATCCGCCCAGAGAGCCGATCCGAAAGAGGGTTCTAAGTCATTCCAGAAAGCTTCCCGGTCACGATGTTTGAGCATTGAGTACGGGCCCTCCGGAACCGCCGCGGCGGCAACCCCCTGCCCGACCCGGAAATAATCGCCGCCTCCCGGACCAAAATTATTAATCAGTGAGTAGTAGACATAGTACCCTGCCCCGGTCCTTACTCCGGCTCTGGGCCAGAACTTCCTTACCGGCGCATATTCAGATAAATCCGCCGCAAAAAGCGGGAGCGGCCACTTGTTTTCATCTGCCACATACTGAAAAGCTCCGGCTGCGGACCAGGGAGAAGTGGACTTCAGCACCGCCACACCCCCGTCAACAATACCCCAGAGCGCCACCTCCCCGTTCTCCTTTACCTCACCAGTCCAGATGTTATTTAAGGTCCAAAGTGACCCGCCGCCCTCAAGCGCGAAAGAGTAGTTGCCCGCCTGGCCGACCACCGGGAATGAAGATGCGCCGGGGAGAAGCAGCGGGCCGATCTCCTTCACTGAAACCGCGGCAAAACCGGCAGGATCGCCGACTGGTTTGGCGGAAGCGGGGCCAGCGGCAGAAAGGCCGCTATGGAATAGAAATAAAGAGATGGGGAGCAGCGGCCAGACCGTACGGAAATCCGCCCTAAGACAGGCTTTGTTGTCTTTTTCGGCTTTAGCGGCCCTGATTTCCATTTTGTGAGGTCCGGACGTTCAGCAGAATATTTTGTTGATTCATCATACAATACAATCCGCGCGCGTTTCAACACCCGGGGCGATGGCCGCAAATGTGCTGCCGATCCGCTCCTTATACGCCTTGTAACATATTCTTAATCCAATGTTAACATGCTATTTTTATACTATGTCTTATATGGCGCCCTTTCACCGCAGAGCCGGAAAACTTGCCGCAGGCCTTGCGGCTGTGTTCTGCCTGCTGGCCGCTGCGGCGTCTTTGCATGCCCAGAACCTTAACCCGGTGAACAGTGCGGCGGACACAACCACGCTTTCCTTCAGTTGGACTGCCGGCGGCGCGGCGTCTTATGTAATAGCGCTTGCGCCTTCGACCGCGCCTGATTTCAGCGTCGTCAGCGCTACCGGCCCGCTGAGCGCCATCACAACCACTTATGTCAATCTGGCGCAGGACACCAGTTATTATTTCCGCGTTAAACACGCCACCGACACAGATTCAGCCTATTCACCAGGCAACCAGCTTTTGGCTTTCACTCATGCGGCGGCGCCCTCGGGCGCTGAATTCGACTCCGGAAGCTTCACATCGGAATCCTCAGCGGCCGCCAAGGTGGGCATCAGCTGGCTTGTAAACGGCAACCCGGATTGGACGGCTTATCTGCTTGAATATTCCACGCACCCCGGGCTGGTCCCCGGCCGGTCCACGCAGCGGCCAGGCGGCGCTCCGGTGGACCTCGGCGGCCTTGAGGCGAACACCTCTTATTATTTCCGCGTGCAGGCGCAAAATTTGGAGGGCGTGCTTTCCGCTCCAACCGGTATCATTTCTACCGCGACTCTGGCGCTTTCGCTGTCCTATGTGGATGAGGCGGTCAGCGAGACCAGCACCACGATCTCCTGGCTGCCCCTGGACACCGGGCCCCAATCGCAAAGGGCTGAAGGCTACAAGCTCGCTCTCTCGGATTCAGAAACCATGACCCCGCCCTTATCTGTCTGGAGCACCGCAAATAACTATAGCTCCTCCTCGACCCTGACCGGACTGGCCCGCAATTCCGAATATTACTACGAGATCGGCACGCTGAACATTAACGGCGCCGTAAACTCCGAAGATATTATCCGCAAATTCACTACTCTGGCGTCCGCTACAAACCTCACCCTGCTGACCAGGAGCTCGCAGACCGCAAGGCTGGGCTGGAATGCCCTGCCGCAGGCGCCGCCATCCGCCTCGGCGGCCGGGTATATCCTGGAAGCCTCTTCCACTAACTTCTCCGGAGGAGTAAGTCTGACCACTTCCACCCATGAAGTACTGCTCAGCACGCTCACTGTACCGGGCATACTCGCCAATACCACATATTATTTCCGTGTGGGAACGCTTAACATGGCCGACTATCCTAATTACTCAGCGAGGCTTGCCACTATAACGCTGTCGGTTCCGCTTTCCGCTAACCTGCTGACCTCGGACGTGACCAAGTCGACCATTAAAGTGACTTTAACCGCGCCGCTGCCTGCCGGCCCGCAGGAAAACTCCTGCGAAGGGTACCTGCTCCAGGCTTCCTCGATAAACTTTTCCGGCGGGAGCGTGGTTCACTCGTCTTCCTCATATTCCAACGCCACCAATTCCCTGAATCTGGCCGGCTTAAGGCCTCATACCGTTTATCACCTGCGCATGGGCACGCTGAACTGGGACGGAACGCCCAACTTCACCGTGCTTCCGGATACCATGACGCTGGTCTCCGACGCCCTCTCCTCGGCCCCCATTTACGCGGTTTGGGAAACCAGCGCCGCCGTTTCTTTCACGAGTCTGAACTCGGACGGTTATGTCCTGGAAGCGTCCACGCAACCCGCTTTTATTCCGGTGGCAGCTTCATCCGCCACGGCTGACCCGGGAGCGGCAGGGCTGACAGTTTCCGGCCTGGACGAGAACACTATCTACTATTTCAGAGCCGGCGCGCTTTACAACGGCGCCACTGTTTACACGCTTACAACGCCAAGCAGCTTATCCACTCTGGCTCAACGGCTGGGCTCGCCCATTTTAAAGGGGGTGTTCCACAGCAGCGTAACTGTGTCCTGGTCCCGGCTGACGGCTGATTCCCAAAAAAACAACGCCGAATCCTACCGGCTTGAGGCGTCCACCTCCTCTGACTTTAATCCTGTCGCCTCTTCCTCCTCTACATTCAACACGCTGCTCAGCACGCTCACGGCGCTGAGCCTGTCGCCGAACACCAGCTATTACTTCAGGGCGGTCACGCTGAACTGGGACGGGGCAGGGAATTACGCTTACGCGGCTTCCACGTCCACGCTCGCCGCCGCCCCGGTCCAGCTGGAGTTCACAGGCCAGACCACCGGACAGATGACCGTAAATTGGAGCACAGCCAGCAATCCGCCGGACACGCGCTACGTTGTCAGGTTTTCCTCAAACTCAGGCTTTTCGGCTCCGGTCTACTCTTCCGTCACACTGAATTCTTACGCCACATTTACAGACCTGGAACCCAATACCACCTATTATCCGGAGATGACTGCGCTGAACCGCCTGGACATACCGGAAGGGCCACAGCTCTTCAGCGCGATGGCCACGCTGGCCTTCGATCCGGTACCGGCGGCATTCTCCGTTCTGGGAGTTTCTTCCGTCACGCTTAACTGGGGTGCAGGCGCCAATCCGGCGGGCACATTTTTTCTCGCACAGGTCTCCTCCGGATCCGGGTTCGCCTACCCTGTCCTGTCTTCCGTAACCCAGGCGCTCAGCGCCACCTTCAGCGGCCTGGTTCCCAACGCCTCCTACTACCTTCAGGTCGCGGCCCAGAGCCATACCGGCATCCCGACCACGCCGGTGCCTCTGGGCACGGCGCTAACCCTTCCCGCCACGGCCTTTATTCTGTCCGCCGCCGACACATTCTCAAGCGTTATGACGGACGGCTTTATTCTGAACTGGTCGGATAGCGGAAATTCTTCCCTCACCATTTATGATATTGAAGCTTCAACCGCTGGCGATTTCAACGCCTCGGCGAGCAGCGCGGCTGCTTCTGTACAAGGCCTGACCCACGCCTTCGGCGGCCTTCTGCTGGATACGACCTACTGGGTCCGGATTCAGTCCCGGGGACAGGCGGGCGCGGTCGCGGATTTTGTGACGGCGGGGTCCGTTCAAACCCTGCTCTCGAACGTGGCGAACGCTCTGGTCACCAAGGACAATACGGTAACGCTGCAGACTTCCTACGGCCTTATTTCCGTGCTGATGCCCTATGGCTCACTGGGCGGCTCAACCAGAATAACGATCAGGCCGATATCCACTTTCCCGCCGCCTGAGTCAGCGGTGGCGGCTATGCGCCCCACAGGAATTGGCGTTGAAGTCTCGGTTTTTCCGCCAGTGCTTATCCTGAATCAGATAATTATAACTCTGCCTTACAGGCCGGCGGACCTGCCCGCCGGTGTCGACCGGTCCAGACTGGTACTCGCTCTGTACGACAGCGCTAAAGGACTCTGGGTTCCGCTTCCAGCCGTTTCAGACACCGCCAACAACAAGGTTACGGCTCAGACCTGGCACCTTTCGACTTTCCAGCTTATGGAGATGCCGACCCAGGTTTCCCTGGAAGATGTCCGTGTCTATCCCAATCCTTTCAAGCCATCCAGCGTCAGCGGCGTTATGCATTTTGATAACCTGCCGCCTTACGCCACAGTGAAGCTATACACTTTTTTGGGAGAGCTGGTGCAGGAGCTGACCGCGGATATTAACGGCGCCACCTACTGGGACGGTAATAACGCGAGCGGGCGCAAGGCGGCCAGCGGGGTTTACATCGCGCTGCTGAAGACTGAGGATAAAAAATCCAAAAAGGTGGTCAAAGTAGTGATCGAAAGATGAAGGTGACGGCACAGGACTGACAGGTAAAGTAAAATGGCAAGCACCCATCCGGAAACACGGGGCACAGAACGCAAAATCAACGGTATTCTGCGGAAGCTCTGCTATGCCTTTATTTTAATCCTGCATTCCCTTCCGCAAGCTGCGCGCTATTGCTCCGCAGGCGGCTTTGACCGAAGTTCCGCCGGCACCACAGCAGCCCAGTTCCTGAAAGTGGCTTCCGGCGCGCGAGGTGTAGCGCTTGGCGAAGCTTTCTCCGCCCTGAGCGACGACGCCTCAGCCATGGATTGGAACCCGGCGGGACTGATGAAAATAAGCAGACGGTCCGTAACGCTGATGCACTCTCCGTACCTCGCGTCAAGTTACGTGGACTTCTTCTCCTACGCCGAGCGGGCCGGCGAAGTCGGCTCCTGGGGGATGGCCGTAAAATATATGAACTACGGGAAAATAACGCAAACAGACACGGCGGGGGCGGAAACCGGGGACCTGACCCCATATGAGATATCCGTGAACGTTGGCTTCGCGGCCTACATCACCGGCTTCAACAAAGAACCGGAGGAGCGGTTCGTTCTGGGGGCCACCGGAAAAATAGTCCGATCCAAACTGCTTGCCTCCGACAGCACCGTCTCCTCTGATCTGGGGATCCTATTCCCATATTTTTTCGAAAACCGTTTTCAACTGGCGATGAGCGCCCAGAACCTCATGGGTACGCTGCGCTACGATAAAGAGGGCTACCCGCTGCCGCTTATCCTGCGATTCGGCAGCGTTACGCGCATCTCGGATAATTTCCTGATCACCGCTGATATCGTGGGTCCCCGAGATAACGCGCCGTTCTTAGCTATGGGAGGGGAGTTTAAGGCGGGCTTTGGGAAGGCCACGGACGTTGCGCTGCGCGCCGGCGGCAACACGCGCGCCGTAGGGGATCTTAAAGGATTTCACAACCTCACCTTCGGCACCGGCATCAGGTATTCGGCGTACTCTATCGATTATTCCTTTTCCCCTTTCGGAGAACTGGGTTCCGTCCATCGCATTTCCGCAGCGCTGAATTATTAGCCTGAACGCCTCTGACAGATTTTTTAGTCTAATTCCCAGTGGTTTTGTCCCGACCCGCGGTCAGCGGGAAGGCCAGCGCCGTCCAGACTCCCGTGAGGAGCAGGGCGGCGCCGCCATAGGCCGCAGCCGGGACCGAGCCGAGGGAGTTCGCGGCGGAAAGGACCACGGAGGTGACCCCTTTTGAAAAGCGATAAGAGAATGCGTCAGCCACCTGCTTGGCCCGGTAGCGCGTGTCATATGAGAACGGGATGTAGAGCGTTTCCTTTGAGGCCCTGAAGATGGAGTAGTCCATTCCTTTGAACAGCAGGAAGGCCAGGCTTGCGGAGAATATGCCCGGCTGAACCAGCAGAAATGCGCAGGCGCAAAGATGAATCATCGGGATTCCTGCCTGTATCCACCGCGTCCTGACGTATCGCAGAAGCAGCGGCGTGAGAAGGAACTGCATGCTGAACGAGAAAATATTCACTTTCATCCAGAAGCCGCCCAGAAACGCCGTGCGGGCGTCCTGCTCCGTAAGCGCATCTCTCACCAGCTGGGTGAACCTCAGATCCAGAAGCGTGGCGACGGCCTGGGCCGTGAAGATTATAAGAGCGATATAAAGGACGGTCCTGTTCTCTTTAAGTATGCTGAGGTGCAGATGCCCCTTTTTGCCGAGCGCTTCGCCCGGAGAGGGGGCGGGCTCCCCGCCCTGTTTATATGCCAGCCAGAAAAGCGCCAGCGCCGGCAGAAAAGCCGCCGCAGACAGCAGAATAAAGGCTTCGCTGTGCAGAGCCACCGCATAGCGGCTTACAAGGAACCCGCCGCTCAGCGATCCAAGCGCCCCGAGCCCGGCCACCGGCCCGTTAAAGATCCGTCCCTCCTCATCCTTCAGCGTGCTGTTTATAAAGGACCAGTATTGTTCGGCGATGATAACCACGTACGCTTCCTTAAATACATAGAGGAGGAAAACCGGCCATTTGCCGCCGGACTTAAGGCTGAAAAAGGCCAGCACGAATACCGCAGCGCTTGCCAGCATGGAGCACGCCATTGCCCGGGCGCTGCCGGCCGCGGAAAGCAGACGTCCGTACAGATAGATGAATATCCCCATCATGACCGGCACGCAAGCGAGAGCGTAGGGCTTGCTTTCAGCGCTGAAGCGGGACAGAAAGATTGATTCGGCCGAAGAGCGGATGAACTCATAGCCGCAGAAGAGAAACGTGGCGGAAAACCCCGCCAGGAACACGGCTTTGGCTACGTGCCGGCCGCGTCCGGTCTTTAAGGCGGCGGTGAGGGTGGACATATTTTGGGTTACGGAATACGGAAGGCAGAACACGTAACAAGAACCACACTTATACTCCGGGGGTTTTGTTCCATGCTCCGGACCTCCTCTCAGTATTTAAACTGCCCCTTCTCGTACAGCGTAACCAGCTTACCGTTGCGCAGTTTTGCCGTTACCTTTTTATCCTCGGTGTTTATCAGGTCCCAGTGCACGGCAGAGCTGTTATAACCGAGCGCTTTTTTTCTCATGGCGGTGAGCCT
Source organism: uncultured Elusimicrobiaceae bacterium (assembly GCA_964587805.1). Taxonomy (GTDB): domain Bacteria; phylum Elusimicrobiota; class Elusimicrobia; order Elusimicrobiales; family UBA9959; genus YA12-FULL-51-18. Next base: position 12,108 of record CAZPMW010000018.1, on the reverse strand, counting down.
GGAAATATCTCCGGAGTATGTGTCCGAATAGGAATCTCCTACCGCGACGTGACAGTTTCCGTGCCGGCCGCCGTGGTTTTCATCGAACAGAATGTCAGCCATAAATCTGTCTATCTTCGAGAAGCGCCTGTCCGTAAGGGAATACTCTCCCAGCTGCGATGCGCCGGCGTCGGTGGCCATAATCTTCTTTACATATTCTTCGCCCCTCTCGGCGCTTATCCTCACCGCGCGGCCATTTTTAAACTCGAGGCGTATGCCTTCCACGTAATTGCCGCCGCGGAAAGACGGAAGGTTGGAATAATAGCGGCCGTTAGTGCCCCGCCAATCCGGGGATGTAAAAATCTCGAAGCTCGGTATGTTATGGCCGCTGCACCCAAGGAAGCGCCGCATATCGCCAGCCTTGATCACGAGGTCCATTGACCCCGATTCGGTTCTGATTGTATCGATGTTAAGGGATTTGAGCCACTTTTGAATACACCTGGATTCTTTGCGGATCCGCTCCCATTTTTCAGACGGGTCCGGTTCGTTCAGAAAACAGGCTTTGGCGATCTGCGCCGCATATTCCTTAGTCGAAAGGCGGGCCTGTTTTGCAAGTTCCGGGGTGGGGTAGGTGCAGAGAGTCCAGCCGAATTTTCCCTTTTCCTCATTCCCTGTCATGAGGTCCCTGAGAAATTTGCGGGCCACGGCGACCTCTGACTGCCGTCCGGTGTCTATTCCCTTCAGATGTGTGAGCGAGGCCGGGGCGTGGATATAGATACTGCCATTCACTGCGCTGAAAAATTCTTTATCTCCGGCTGCTATAAACCTGCGCTGTTTTTTATCAGAGTACATATAAAAATCGCGCTCAAGCTGCGGGCTCGCCCCGAAGCGGAAGACTACATTGTATCCGGCCTGAACCAGCTTGCGGTTAATGACCTCCCCCAGTTCCCGGCCCGCCAGGTCGCAGCGCACAACAACGGTGTCGTATTTTTTAAACCCCGGCCGCGCCGTCTTAAGTCCCCAGATCATCACATCGGCGTATTTCTCCAGCTGCGTTTTGGAAAGAGCGCCCATTGAAAGCCTCCATGCGGTTTTTCAGTCCCGCTCCCCTGGCCGTCGCGACAGAGCGGCAGGGCTATAGTTTAATACGGTTATCCAGAACTTTCCTGATCTTGCCGGTGCGCAGAACGCGCTCGATCGTGTTGGGCGTCAGTATCTCTATTTCGGGCTTCTCCAGCCATTTCATTTTCATGCTGTAGCTTAAATCTTCACAGCAGCGCCCTATCTCTTCCATCAGCCGGTTCCCGAGGCTTGCCCTGGCCCCCGCAGTCAGCGGTCGCGCCGGCTTGGCCTCCGCCCTTATCTTAAGCGTATCCCTGTGGCCTTTCTTGCCTATAACGACCTGGAAATTAAAGCTCAGCCCCGGCGTTCTGCCGAGCGCGTTCTGGATATCGTTGACGAACAGATGCGCTCCGCCGACATGGATGCGGTCGTCGCAGCGGCCCAGTATTTCAAACATAAGCTCTTTCCGGCCGCACTCGCAGGGCCTGCCGACCCAGCGGCCCAGGTCACCGACACGGTAGCGGATGATGGGCATGTGGCGCTTGTTAAGGCAGGTCACCACCAGCTCTCCGACGGCGCCGCGGGGCACCGGCTTAAAGTTTTCCGTGTCCACGAATTCGATATACTGGCTGGAGTCGAAAAGGTGATGCCGGCCTTTAGAGCATTTTTCGCACTGAAAACCTACCACCCCGGCGTCGGCGGTAGCGTAGCCGGCGGAGCGCACGGCTGCGCCGGGGAAAACCCTGTTGAAAAATCTCACCATTTCACCGCCGACATATTCCCCGCCGTAAAAAATCTTGTTTATGCGAAGGTTATATTTTCTCTTCCCGTTCCCGGCGTCCACGAATTCCGCCAGCTTGCCGATGAAAGAGGGCAGGCCGACTATCGCCGTAACCCGGAAGTCCTCCAGATACTTCACGATGTTCTCCATCGGCAGACTGCTGCCGACCGGCACTGAGATAGCCTTGGTGCCGGCGATGGCCTTTTCCACGGAAAGCCAGCTGGACCAGAGATTGCCCGCTACGAAAAGGTTGGCTACAACGTCCTCTGCTCCCAGCCCGCCGGCCTCGAGGGCGAAGGCGAGCGCCCTGCAGGTATTGTCATATTCGTGCTGGTCATAAAACACGTACTTCGGCTGGCCGGTAGATCCGCCGCTGGCGAAATAGATGCCGCGCTGAACCCTTGAGGTCAGCAGGTCCGGACTGTCCGGAGGAGTGTTCTCCAGCACATGATGTTTTTCGAGGAACGGTATCTTGTGAAAATCCTCAAGGGTCACTATCCCGCCGGCCCCGGCTAAATGTCGCCGGTAAAAAGGGCTTTTTGCGCGGGCGTACTCAACCAGCTCGATCAGCCTGTCCAGCGGGCCCGGTTTTTCGTCTATGCTTATCCAGTTGACCAGAGACATCATCGGAAAGATGCCGTCATGGGGAGAGCCATTGGCGCCAACCAGCATTTTGCCCAGGCGCGCAACGCGCGCAACGCCTGAGTCGCAGAGCGCTTCCAGCACTCTCTTGCGCTCTGTGATATTGCCGGCGACCCCTACTGTCTGCAGGTAATCCCTGAAAGGGGCGACGCGCCTCTTCACCTCCTCTAGCGAGGTGACGCACTTGACGTACAAAACCCTGTTCAGCGGGGAAACGCGGTACGCCGGGTCCTTCTCGTAGATAACGGTCCAGTCCGTTCCTGGAAACGAGGAAACAAATTCGGCCGCGCCCATGGCCTTGTCCGCTTTAGCCAGTTGGCGCGCCCGGGTTATCTCCGTTTTTTCATCCGGTGAGAGGCGGCCCTGCGGCAGAACCTCCTGAAAACCGGAAAACGCCTTTTTCGCTTCGGGGAGAAAAGCCTTTATGGTTTTGGCGGCCTTCCTTTTGTCCGGACAGATAAAATAAAGAGTATGCAGCGACGAGCAGGCCGCCTGATCCCAGAGCCCGGAGTCCACGGCGGCTTTTTTGGCCACGCCTTCAAAGCCCTCGTTTTTCAGCGCGCTTTCAAAAACTATCCCCATGCTGGTCTTGGGGCCGAATCCCTCCACCCGCGTATGAATGGGCGCTATTTTCCGGTACGCCGCCACGGCCTCCGCTCCCCCCCACACGAACACCGCGTTGACATGCGCGAGAAGGGCGATCTCCAGGTCCGTCCGGCCTCCTTTCCAGTTCAGGACGGCCGTAGCGCCGGCGATATCGCCCTTTTTATCGGCGGCCCGCAGGGCTTCAAGGAAGATGCTGGTAAAATATGAGCCGGAAGAAGACATCTTTACGATGTTTACATTTTTGGTGAGTATGCCGGTAATAAGCGAATCAATTATGCCCAGGAACACGTTGCCGGCTCCGACATGCAGAACCACGCCTTTTGGCACGGCGCGCAGCAGCCCGTCATAACCGCGGCGTTCCACCGGGGTTTCCATAGCGTATGGAAGAAAGAGTTCCATGCTCATCCTCTTCAGCAAGAACTGCTTATCCAGTATTTTCGGCAGGATATCCAGGCTTTTCTCTGTGACCGGCGCCGAAAATGGGATATTATCCGAGAGGTGTTTAAGCGCCGCTCTCCGATAGGGCGAGCGCTTGTCCGCGAACATGTCGCCTACCCGGGCAAGCGTTTCCAGGATATATTCCCGCGAGGCTCCCCTGATAGAAGACTTTTTCCTTTCCGCCTGAACGCCCAGCAGGGAAAGTTCAGACGCGGTCCAGCCCGTTTTATTCAGGTTCTTTCCGAAAAGGCAGGTGTTATAAATCTTCATAGGTTTATTAGACCGCAGTTACAGCATCGCCGCTGCCGAAACGGCGCAGCCCTTGAGTTTCCTCACTCCGGCGCGGCCTTTGAGCACCAGCACATCCCCGCCTGTGCCGCACCTGCAGCCTTTTTCTACGCGGCCCATATCGCTGGACAAAAGCGAAAGCGACGGATAGCTGGTGAGGTAAGGGGTAATAAACTGCAGAAGGCCGTCTTTGCCGTAGCCCAGCGGCTCCAGCGTGCCAGGATCGCGCGCGATTATCCTGCCGTAATTGGGGATATGAAAATTGCCGAGCGGGCAGTCCACATACGGCACGCCGTGCTCTACCATGCCGAACAGGTCCCGCACATTGGAAACGGGGATGCCCAGCCGGCCTGCCAGCACGCCGCGGTAGATTTTTTTATCCATCGCCTCATCGGCCAGGGTTTTCCAGCCGCCGCCCGTAATGACGCTTGAGCCGGGATTAAGCCTGACCTGCCGGCCGTAGCGCTTACTAAATTCCCCGGTAAGCTTCAGCGCGAAGGCCGGGAAACCGATAAGGCGGGTAAGCTTCCCGGTTTCCTCGGCTTTCTTCAGGCGCCTCACCGCCCCCTCAACGTCGAAATAAAAATCCTTCTTCTCCTTGCTCCAGCGGAAAGTATAGAAGACTTCCCCCTTTTTTGTGAACCCGGACAGCAGCTCATCCGTCCAGGCCGTTCCCAGATCTTTGGCCACCGCGGGATCATAAGTGAAACAGATATAGTCGTGCTCGCGCGCGTCGGTCAGCCCGAGGCCGTCGAAAACCTTCCAAGCCATGCGCCTGACCCGCATCAGCGAGCCCCTGTCCAGCTGTATGCGGCTTCGCTGGCCGGAAGTGCCGCTGGATTTTAGCTCAAGGACTATTTTCGCGGCGGGCAGCGTGGTCAGATCGCGCTCTTTCAGAGCGGCCACGAAAACGAAGGGCATCCCGGCTATATCCGCCTCCGTTCTTACGGAAGCGGGAGAAAAGCCTTCAAGCCTGAAATAATTACCGAGAAACCTGGAGTGGCGGGCCTGAAACGTCATGGCTTCGCGCATGGCGGCGCAGAACAGTCCAGAGGGCCCGGGCCCGAATTTAAAAGCAGGCGACTCGATAAGACGCTCAAGCGGGGAGCTGATCGGGAGCGGTTTCCAGAACGGCGGCAAAACGGGCGGCGGCACTGGCGCGCGGCCAGCGGGCCCGGCGGCCTTGCCGCCCGGCTGCTGGGCTGTTTTGCTGTCCCGCTGTCCCGGCATGTTAATCATTCCTGAAAGCCGATTCTATGTAATACTCGCGCCAAAGCGACAGGTATTCTCTGAGGAAATTTTTATAAAGCGAGATAAGCTTCACGTTCCTGAAGTCCAGCACCTCGAAGGTTCTGGAAAATATCACGCAGTCATAGCGCTTGTTGCCCGCTTTTTTCAGGCAGGGAAAATAGGCGCTTGGAATATAGCGGGCGTCCATGGCCTCGCGCTGGAGCCGGGGCGTATAGGCGTCCAGTATAAGCTCTATGTACGACATATTCATATCGTTAAGCTTCCGCGCTATGCTCTCCAGGACCACGGTGGCGCTCTGCTCCGTAGTCGCTCCGCCCACTATCGCGCTGTATTTATCCTTCTGATTATAGCTGAGATAGACCTCTGTGGACTGGTCGGGCGTGATGAACAGGAGATTCGGCTCGTGAAAAGGCATATAGGAATGTTCAAAAAAGCCGCTGCATTTCAGATGTTTGTATCTATTCTTAATGAAAGCCGGCGCGGTGATGGTTTCCATAGGCAGCTGCGGCACCGCGTGCCGGTTCTCCTGATACAAGCTCTGCACCACGGCCACCACAGGGGGCTCAAGTGTCATCTGTTTGCGCGTAAGCTCGTAAAAGGGGACAACTTCTTTGATTAGATTCGGCTGGGGCTCTCTCCTGCGCAGCGCCTCTTTGGTGAAATAGGAGGAGAGGCAATGTGTTTCATTCTCGCTTACTTTGCGCGTATTGGGAAAAATGCCCAGTTTGATAAAGCCCAGGCTTTCGGTCAGCTTCTGCGGAGCATAGCTGGCGGTACGGGTTGTGCCGTAGACCACATCCACCAGACCGCCGGCCTGGGTTATATCGTCCAGCACCAGTTTCATCATGGTGTGGGCAAGCTCCAATTTCCTGAACTCTTTGGACACCACTGCGCCAAAAGCTTTCGCTATGCGGGCGGGAATGTCCAGGGAGTAGACCAGGCTGCCGATTATCCGCCCCTCGCATTCCGCCACCATCCAGTAAGAGCTTTCGTTCTCTATGATGCGGCGCATCTTTTCACTATCGGTAACGAACGATATCGAGTAGCCGCCACCGTAAACCTCAACGTACAGCATCTGAATGCGGCGCATGTCCTGCACCCTGGCCTGCCTTATTATTACATCCGGCTTGCCCGCGCTGTTTTTAACCGTCTGCTCTATTTTTTTACGCGCCATAAATTTCTCTGCCGGCCCTTTATACTATAATATAGTAAAAATTGGGCGGCCTTTGCAGTATCGCAACGGGACCGGCCCTTATCGGAATCAAAATATGAAATATAAGCTGACCCTTATCGCAGCCGCCCTCCTTCTGACGGCAGGCTGCGTCTCTTTTAATTCCAGCGACACAAGGATCCCCCGGGAGGACCTTCGCCGCATGACCTCAGACAGGGAGATCAAGCCGGCGGCTGAGATCCGGATCACCTGGGAAAACTTTCCCTACAAAAACGCCATAGACACCATAGGCGAAGGCCGGGTACAGCCAGCCCCGCCCCAGGCAGTCCCGGTATCTCCCGGTGATATGGACTGGCTGCGCTCGCACGCGGAGGAGATATTCGGAAAAGCCGGCCTTTACGACGCGCGCAGCGGCACCGGCACGATCACGCTGTCCCTGACCTCATACGGCCGCTGGACATACGGGGAACTACTCAGGTCTTTTCTGGTGGATACCGGGTGGATATTCATCCTGCCGGCCACGCTCAGGGTAAACCACAGCCTGGCGGCGAAGTATGACGGCCCCTCCGGGCTCGCCGCGGCGGAGGAGAGCGGACAGAGCCGGACCACGTTCCACGCCCTGCTGTTCCCCCTCTATCCCCTGCTGCCTCCCGGGGCGCGGGAGCATTCCCTGCTTAAAAAGATGTTGTGGAAATCGGCGGCCGATATATATCTCAAGGCAAAGCGGGGAACGACAAATCAGGACGCAGGCCATTAAGGATACCGGCCTGCCATTTAATTTTCGGGTCAGTCCGCTTTTGGGGCGCCTGGCGTTTCAGCGGGCTTGGCGTCCGACGGCTTAGCTTCTTCGGCTCCGGTCTTTTTCTCTGCCGGCCCGGCCGCTTCGGTTTGCGGCTTTTCTTCGGGCTTCACTGCGGCCGCGGATTGCACGGCCTCAGCCGGCAGGTTGGCCAGCGCTTCCCTGGCATCCGCAACATAGAAGCTCTCCGGGTAATCCTTGATAAATTTTTCGAGCGCAGCCTTCCCCTCCGGCAGACCGCCGTCAACCACCAGCTGCACAGCTTCAGTCAAAGCCTTCTTCTCCTCGGTCAGCTTCCTCCGCGCCTCCTCCGAAACGCCGCCCTTCCAGTACAGCGCCTCCGCATCGGAGCCCTGCTTTGCGCCGCGCACAGCGGCGACGGCAGAGACGCGGGTCTTGGATTCAAACTTCTTCTGCACCTTGGATTTCAGTCCTTTCAAAAGATTATCGTAATAGCCTTTCCAGTCCTTTCCGCCCGCCGCGTGCGCCGCGTTGAACGCGAACATAAGAGCCAGGCCAATCAGCAGTTTTTTCATAAAATCCCTTCCTCCTACTTAAGCAGTTTGTCTCCCACGTTCTTCGCTGCCGGGTCCAGCCTGGCCGCCCGGTCCGCGAAGGACTTCACATCCTCTTTTTTACCCAGCTTGGCCGAAGCGCGGGCGGCGTTCAGCCAGACATCGGCGTCGTAGGGGTCGGCTTTGGCCGCTTTGAGATAGGAATCCCTGGCTTCCTGGTACTTCCCGGCCTTGAAGCTGAGGTTGCCCAGGTTGTTAAGCGCGGCGGCGTTGACCGGATCTTTCGTCAGTATTTTTTCAAAATATTTACCAGCATCCGCCGCCTCGCCTGACTGCGCAGACAGGATGCCGAGATTAATATTCGCGTCCTCATCCTCCGGATTCGCCAGGAGGATCTGGCCGTAATATTTTTTCAGGTAGTCGTATCGCGCCTTATACATCCCGTCGGCAGCCTCTTTTACGCGCGCGCTGAATTTTGCCCGGTCCGGGTTGCTCTCCGCCTCCGACTCAGGCAGCGTCACCGGCTCGAACTCTCCCCAGGCCGTTCTGACATCCACCATTTTCACGTCGGCGGACATGCTGCGGTAAAGATCCGCCTCATGCTTGACGGAGTCGTAGAAATCCTTGCCCACCATGGTCGTCTCCACTCCGACCCAGTAAGTGTTATTGTGTTTTATCAGGTACTCTTCCGGAACACCGACTTCCCTGGCGTCGGTGGCGCCCGTATCGAACATCAGCGCTATGTGGGTAGGATAATCCAGTATAACGGTGCGCAGGCCGGAAGCCTCTAAGAGCGAAGCGAAGAGAGCCGTCAGGTCGTCACAGTCTCCGCTGCGCAGCTTCAGCGTGTTCCTCGGGAACTGCACTGTGTCAATTGTGAATTCCTTGGATGATTTTTTAACAGAGTAGGGACTGACCGGGTCCGCCAGATAGCTTAGCCCGACCTCACCCAGTCCCTCCCAGATCATCATAGCGGACAGCACATCCCCGTTCAGAAGGGAATACTCGTCCTGGTACTTGTTTTTTTCGTTAAGCACGAACCGGCTGAAACTGAAGACAGGAGTGTCCTTGGGCGTGATAAAATTAGCCAGTCTGTCGGTCTTATCCCAGATGACGGCGTTCTTTGAAAGGACTTTAACGGGCTGGTTCAGTGTGAAGGTTTTCTCGGCGCCGTCCTGATAATAGGTCATAGTGAGCTGACACTGTATAGGCGTGTCCTCGTTTATGTTCAGAATGCGGTTATTGAGGGTCGCCATCAGGTCCACTTCCGCCTTTGATTTCGGCGCTATCTCCTTGACGATAGTGTCCGAAGGAAAATCCATGAAATCCTTAAGAAAGAACGAAACCTTGACATTGCTGAAGGCGATATCGGTGTTATTCTGCACCGCTATGCGGCCTATGGGGTTTTTCATGTAATACTTATAGTTTGCGGAAAAAACATAGCTCAACCCCACCGGCCCGACCGGCACTATTTCCATAGGCGCCACGTTCTTTGAAGCAGGGCCGGCGCTCACCGGGGCCTCAGGAACCGCAACATAGGCTGCCACCGGGCTCTTCAGATAAACCGCCAGAGGGGCGGAAAGGGCGCCCGTATCGCCGGTCACCGAAACTCCGGCAGCAGAATAGTAATAGGTGGTATCGAAAGCCAGCCCGGCATCGGCGTACTCAGCCTTATCCGTGACCCCCAGCTGCTTGTATTCGCCGCCCAAAGAGTCCGCGCGGAAAACCACAGAATTCTTAAGCCATGGCGTCTTTTTTTCCTGCCATGTGAGAGCTATTCCGTCCGCTCTCGCAGAGTAGCTGAGGCTGGCGGGCTCTTCGGGCATGTAGGAGAGAGCGAATGCCAGGATCTTTCCGCTGGAAAAGTCGGAGACGTATAGCTTGTTGTCCGAGAATTCAAGATGCCGCGGGTCCATGAGCTCGCGTTCGCCTGAACCTTTAGCGAAAAAGTTGGAGATATACTTGCCCTGCTCGTCGAAGATCTTGATGCTGAAGGAGCCGCGGTCCAGAATATAAAAATAAGTCTTCCCGTCATAAGCCATAGCGACGGGCTCCTGCAACTTCCCGGAATCGTCCCACGCGCGCAGGAATTTCCCGTTAGCATCCGTAACTATCACTTTTTTCAATGCCGCGTCCAGGATATAAAGATTTTTATTCGTTCCGGCGCACACGCTCACCGGGTTCTTAAGCGTAAGGCCGCCCACCTGCGGCCCGACGGAAAACAGGAAGATGCCGTCCGAATTAAAAGCCTGCATTCTCCTGTTGCCCTGATCGGCGATATAGATATTGCCTTTGTCGTTAATGGTGATGCCGGCCGGAGCGCTGAAATTCCCCTCTTTGGAACCGCTGTCACCGAACGCATTCAGAAGCGCCCCGTCAGCGCCGAAGATCTGCACCCTGTTATTGCCGGTGTCCGAAACATAGAGCCGCCCCGCTGAATCAGTTGTCATACCCCTGGGCCCCTTCACTTGCCCCTGCTTGCCGCCGTACTGCAAAAGCGTCTTTTTGCCCGCGTCGCTCAGAAGCAGGGTTTCCTTAGTTTCCGGCAGATAAGCCGCCACGCTCATATCCGGCTTTATCGCGAACATATCGCTCTTGTATTGATACTTTTTCATCGGGCCTTTAAGTGTGAACCGGTCGATCGGCTGGGCTTTAGCGAGCTTCACTGCCGGCTTTTGGCCTTCCAGGCTGATCACGGTGAGCTTATTGTTTCCCTCATCCGCCAGATAAATAACTCCTTCGGAGCCCATGGCGATCCCTGTCAACTTCATAAATTCGACCCTGCCCTTCCCTCTGGTTCCGAATGTTCCGAGCGTCTCCCCGGCTTCCGAAACCTCGCGCACCTTGCCTTCCCTGCCGCTTATTGTATAAAGGATGCCGTAGGCGTCCACAGCCAGGCCGTTATTGGCGAGGCTGTAGCTCTTGAGAGAATTTCCGGCCCTGTCATATTTAACGATAAGAGAGTTCTCCGGATCGGAGATATAGATGAAGCCGGAGTTATCCACGGCAATCTTCGCGGGCTTGAGCCTTGTGACCTTGTCGGCCTTAAGAACGGGGAAGCCGTTCAGGAAGATACCGTCCGAATTGAACACCTGAACGCGCGAATTCCCGGTATCCGCTACGTACACCCTGCCGTCCGGACCAAAGGCCGCGTCCTGCGGGCCGTCAAGCTGACCCGGCAGCGCCCCCTCGCCGGAAAAAGCCCACTGCAGCATGCCTTCGGCGTTAAGCACAACTATGCGTGAGTTGCCGGTGTCGGCTACATATATCCGCCCGTTACCCACTCCCAGGCCGCCAGGTTCTTTCAGCGGCGCGGAACTTTTTTTAAGCAATTTACCGGCGGCATCAAAGATAAAAACGGCGTTCGCCCGGGAGTCAGCCGCCAGTATCTTCCCGTCCATCACAGCGACGGCGGTGATCCTGGACAGGGCCGGGTTGATTATCTGGAGCTTAAATTCAATTTTCTCGTAAGCGGAAAGGTTGGCTGAAACAAGCATGATCGCGGCTGAAAGCAGAAAATGTAGCATCTGAACCCTCCGGAATAAAATTGGGACGCTGCGCTATAATTATAGTTAATATGGAAGCCAAATCAACAGGCCGCGGCCGGCTGGATTATACTATTAGATATCCTAACATGCCGTTAAGTTTTTTTACTCCCTGGACTGCCCGTTTAACTTATAGAATATATCCTGAAATTACTTCCGGCTTCGAAGATAGCGTCCCAGAACTGCGGAACCGGCCCATTCTTAAAGAGGACAGAACCAAAATGAATATTACTTTTATAAAGCGGATTATTTTTACCTCCATAGGAAGAAAGACAGCCATGGCGCTGACCGGCCTGATGATGGGGGGGTTCATGCTTTTCCATCTGGGAGAGAACCTTCTCCTGTTCAAAGGAGAGGTGGCCTTCAACAACTGGGTGGATTTCCTGCTGTCAAACCCGCTGTTACCGTTCATGGAACTAGGACTGCTGGCCGTTTTTCTGACCCATATCGTCATGGGCATATGGGTACGCCTTGAGGACTGGCTTAATGCGCCGCGGGGCTACGAAAGCCGGAAATGGCAGGGCGGACGCACGGTCGGATCGGCTACCATGCTGTACACCGCCTTCCTGATACTGGCCTATCTGGCTTACCATCTCCTGACCTTCCGCTTTGTGGACCACTCCGTCGGCTTTTACCAGATGGTAACCTCGGCCTTCAGGGACAAGGTGTTCGTCGCCGTCTATGTGGGCGGCGCGGCGGCGCTGATCCTGCACCTGAGCCATGGCATGCAGAGCGCTTTTCAGACACTGGGGCTGAGTCATCCGAAATACACGCCCATCATCAAGGTCGGCGGGTGGCTTGTGGCCATGGCGATGGCAGGCTTCGCCCTGATCTCGGTGTACTTCCTGCTGAACATGGACGCAGGCGCGGCGGGAGCGGTCTATCAGGTGACGATACAATAGAGCCAAACGCAAAGGCTGGAGCGGGGACGCGACAGCCCTTCCAGCTTAGACAAACAGGAGGATACTTATGATTTTGGACGCTAAAATACCCGCGGGGCCGATAGAGAAAAAATGGGACAATCACAAATT
>CAZPMW010000017.1:0-30621 GCA_964587805.1 uncultured Elusimicrobiaceae bacterium | reverse complement strand
GAAGAATTCAAGGGCACCGGAAACTCGGAGATCTATCTGGACCGCAAGCTCTCCGACCGCAGAATGTTCCCGGCCATCGATATCAACAGGACCTCCACCAGAAAAGAGGAGCTCCTGATGAGCGAGGACGAGCTGAATAAAGTATGGATACTGCGCAAGGTTCTGGCGCCCCTGTCTCCGGTGGACGCCATGGAGCTGTTGCGCACCAAACTTTCAGCCACCAAGTCTAACAAGGATTTCCTTAAATCCATGGAAATGGCGGGAATGTAATACCGAAAATTGCCGCACAATTTTCGGAAGGATAAAGGAACAAGGATAAGGGGTAACTGCTCTTTTCGTTTTGCCTTGGTCCTTAATCCTTCATCCCTTATCCTTTCGGTTATGCGGAGGCACTTTTGCGGTTGGCTACAAAGAAATATTTCGTTGCGCTTGTAGTTGTGACGGCGCTGGCCATGGCGTCCGTCGCCAGCATGCCCGCCCCCGGCATGGATACGGACGGCCTTTCCGTGCTGACGCCTCCGGGTCCGGCCGAGCCTCCGGCCGAAGCTTTCCGCAAGCTTACACGCCTGATACACGCCCGGCATAAAATCGTTAAAGGGGAAGATATCAGGGCCATAGCGGCCGGCTACGGCACAGACGTGCGTTCTTTGCAGAGCACAAACAATAACGAATTTATTTTTCTTTCAAGAGGCGGCTACATCAGAGTGCATAACGGCCGCGGATACCTGTATGAGGTTTACACGGACGGCGAGACTTTGGACGGCATAGCCCGCCGCTTTAAGCCGAAGGACAGGGTGCTGAGCGAATTTAAGGCAGCAGTGGTCAGGAGTAACGGCCTGCCGGCTGTAGCCATGCTGGCGCCATACAAGCTCAGGAAGGGGGACAGGCTGCTGCTGCCGGCAGTGTACCTTAACCTCGATACCTACCATCTGCCGCTGCCCTACTATTCAAGGACAAGCTCCGGCTTCGGCATGCGTTATCATCCCGTGTTGCATCGCAAAATCTTCCACAAAGGATGCGATATACCCATGCCGCTCGGCACTCCGGTATACCCTTCCCGTTCCGGCACTGTTGTTTTCGCCGGCTGGAAGGAAGGCTACGGCAATGTAGTGGAGATGCGCCATAATGACGGGTCCATGACGCGCTACGGCCATCTTTCAAAAGTGAGCGTGTCCGCTGGCGAAACCGTCCAAAGGTCCAAGAGTCTGCTCGGCAATGTGGGCTCCACGGGCATGTCCACCGGGCCGCACCTTCATTTCGAGATCATCACCCCCGCCGGCAAATCCATCAATCCGCTGAGCAAGATAGGCAAACGCTGAGGGCGGATAAGGGCTCTCCTATTCGCCCCGCTAAGCGCAAGCAAGGCTTTCCCACGGGCAAATGTGGTATAATTTACTGATAATCTACCCTGTTAAAGGACGAATTAAACTATGAAAACTGAAATCCATCCCAAATATTTTGTCTCGGAGGTTTCCTGCGTCTGCGGCAACACCTTCGTAACCCGCTCCACCAAGGCCTCGATAAAAGTCGAGATCTGCTCCGCCTGTCATCCCCTGTACACGGGCCAGCAGAAGCTTCTTGATACGGCCGGCAGGGTTGAAAAGTTTAATAAAAAATTCATTGCCACCGGCGGCAAGACTGTGCTGCGCAAACCGAAGAAAGCGAAAAACACCTCCGTGGCCCCCAAGCACGGAAGGAAAGTGCTTTCTTCCGCGCCCAAAGCCAGGCTGGCGAAAGATGTCAAGGCCGCTGCTAAGTCCGTCAAGAAACCAGATAGCAAGGCCGCCTGATTCGCGCAGCGCCTTACACGGCAACGCCATAGGCGCGCAGCGCTATTTTTGGAGCAGGCAAATCATGAGAGCACATGTTTGCCTGCTTTCTTTTTAAATGGACAAAGAACTTGAAAAAACCGCTTCCGAGCTGGCCGAAACCGAATCGCGCCTGGCATCCGGCGGCCTTAAGCCCGAGGAGATAGAATCTTTATCTCGCAAGCACGCCCGCCTAAAAGCCATCGTCGACACAAAGCGGGACCTGGACGCGGCGCTCGCCGAACTGTCCCAGACCCAGAGCATGCTCACCGACACCGACCCCGCCATCGCTGAGCTGGCCCTTTCAGAGATTGAGCCGTTGAAGGCCAGGGCCGGGGCTCTTGATAAAAAACTGGAGCTTCTTATCCTGCCGCCGGATCCGCAGGATTCAAAGAATATTTTCCTGGAGATTCGCGCCGGAGTGGGCGGAGACGAGTCGGCCCTTTTCGCAGCTGACCTGCTGAGGATCTATACCAGATTTGCCGCAGCCATGGGCTGGAAAGCCGAGCTGCGTGATTTGAGCGCCACAGGGCTTAAGGGGATCAAGAACGCCGTTCTGTTTATAGAGGGGGTTAACGCTTTCGCCTGGCTGAAATACGAGGGAGGGGTGCACCGGGTTCAGAGAGTGCCCCTCACCGAGGCCTCCGGGCGAATCCATACCTCCACCGTCACTGTGGCTATCATGCCGGAGCCGGAGGAAGTGGATATCAAGATAGAAGCCAAGGATCTCAAAGTCGACACATACCGCTCCGGAGGAGCCGGAGGGCAGAATGTTAACAAGGTAGAGACCGCCGTTCGCATTACCCACCTCCCGACCGGCACCGTCACCCAGTGCCAGGAAGAGCGGTCGCAGGGACAGAACAAGCAAAAAGCTCTGCAGCTCCTGGCCGCCAAACTGCTGCTGGTGGCCGAGGAAAGCCGGGCGGCGTCGCTGGCCGGAGAGAGGAACAAGCAGGTGGGCACCGGCGCCCGCACCGAAAAAATAAGAACGTACAATTTTCCGCAGAGCCGCGTGACGGACCACCGCATCCAGCAGTCCTGGCACAATATGGATGAGATTATGGAGGGCGGCATCAGGAGCATGCTGGAGGATGTTAAACTGGCGCTTTCGAAGAATCAGGGACGCGGCTCAACGCTCTCCGGGAGCGACGATGAAGACAGGTAGATGCGTCCCCGCCGCCGTATGGGCCCTGCTGGCCGAGGGGACGGCCCTGCTTGAGGCATCCGGAGTTTCCGAAGCGGGGCTTAACTGCGGCTGGCTGCTGGCCAGCGTTCTTCGCTCGGACAGGCTTTCCATGCTCGCTGACAGAGGCCGCATCGTCCGGTCCGGGGAGGTTAAAAAGTTTAAAGAGTTCCTGGCGCGCAAGGCCGGGGGCGAGCCTCTGGCGTATATAATAGGCTCCCAGCCGTTCTGCGGCCTGTTATTGAAGGTGGACGCGCGCGTGCTGGTGCCAAGGCCGGAGACCGAAGAGCTTGTGGGCCTCGCCTCTGATTTTCTGCTCAGGAAGTTCCGCGCCCGCCGCGCGCCCGCGGTGCTGGATTTCGGGACCGGTTCCGGCGCTATCGCGCTCGCTCTGGCCGCCAGTTTTAAGACATCCGGAGTGACGGCGGCAGATAAATCGCGCAGGGCCCTGGCCTGCGCCAGGGAGAATGCGTGCGCCCTGGGCCTGGCCGGCAGAGTGAATTTTATCGCGGCCTCCTCCGTTGAAGATTGCGGCGGGCCGTTCGATCTTATCGTTTCAAATCCTCCTTATATCCCTACCGGAGTCATAGCCGGGCTGGACAGGGAGGTCAGGGCGGAGCCGCGGCTTGCGCTGGATGGGGGTTCCGACGGGCTCGCGGTGGCCGCTGATATAATAGCGCAGGCGCCGGAAGCGCTGCGAAGCGGCGGCGCTCTTTTTATGGAGATCGGAGACACGCAGGCGTCCGCAGCTGCGGAACTGCTGAGCAGTAAGGTCTGGAAAGCAGGCGGTATCATTAAAGATCTGAACGGAAAGCGGCGGTTCCTGCGCGCGGTCAGAAAATGAAGCGGAGAGCGAGGAAATAACATGGATAACTTTGTCATACAAGGCGGCAGGGCTGTAAGCGGTTCGGTCCGGATAAGCGGTTCCAAGAACGCGGCTCTGCCGATACTTGCGGCCACCATGCTGACCAGGGAAAAATGCGAGATCACTAATGTGCCGGACCTTATGGATATAAAATCCACGGCCAACCTGTTGAACTATATGGGCAAGAGGTGCGTTTTCAGCAGCAACACTTTCACCGTGCAGAAGGGCTCCGCCCTCAAGCTGCACGCTCCCTACGATCTGGTCCGCAAGATGCGCGCCTCCGTGCTGGTGGCGGGGCCGCTGCTGGCCCGTTTCAAAAAAGTCAGATTTTCCCTTCCCGGGGGCTGCACGATAGGCATGCGGCCTATAGATATACATCTGGAAGCTTTCAAAAAACTGGGCGCTGAAGTGTCCTATCAGCAGGGCGACGTCATCCTTTCCGCCGAAAAGCTGAGGCCCGCGCGCATTAAGTTCCGGTTTCCAAGCGTAGGCGCCACCGAAAACCTGATGATGTGCGCGTCGCTTATCAGGGGAACCACCGTGCTTGAAAACTGCGCCCGCGAGCCGGAGATTTCCGACCTGGCCGGCGCGCTCAGGAGCATGGGCGCTGCCGTGGAGGGTGAGGGCGGAGACAGGATAAGGATCTCCGGCGCGGCTTCGCTTAACGGGCTTAACTATGAGGTGATGCCGGACAGGATAGAGACCGGCACTTTTATGCTGGTCGCTGCCGCGGCCGGCGGAAAACTTGAATTGACCAATACGGATATAGCTCTGGTGGAGCCACTGGCGCGCGCGATGCGCAAGGCCGGCATACTGATCTCTTCCGGCAAAGGCCGCATAACAGTCGCCTCCTCAGGCGCCAGGCCGAAGTCGGTCAATATCGTCACCAGGCCCCACCCAGGCTTCCCTACCGACCTGCAGGCGCCATGGATGGCCTTTATGGCGCGGGCGAAGGGCGAGTGCGAAGCGCGCGAGACGATCTTTGAGAACAGGTTTATGCATGTTCCTGAACTGATGCGCATGGGCGCGGATATCACGGTCGTGGACCGCAAGGCCGCAGTCAGGGGCGTGGAGCGGCTGCTGGGAGCGGCCGTCATGGCGTCGGATATACGGGCCGGCGCAGCCCTGATAGTGGCCGCGTCCGCCGCTAAGGGGCGGACCGTTATACGGCGCATCTACCATATCGACAGGGGCTACGAGAAGATAGAGAGCAAGCTTAGCCAGGCCGGGGTAAGGATTGAGCGGGTCCGAGCGTGAGCCGTCAGTCGTAAATCGTGAATGGTAAGCGGTAAAGAGTCAGAAGTCGCTTTCTTTCCGGCTTTCCGCTAACGACTTGCGATTCACTGCTTACGATCCGTTTCCTGCTATTTGCGACTTACGGCTTACGATTTACCTATCTATGACTTTTGAACAGGCTTCCCAGATACTCCTTGAGCGGCAGAACTTAATTAAAAAGGACGGCCTGAGCCGGGTTTGTTCCTGCCTGGGGAAGCTTGGAAACCCGCACGAAAAGATCCGGGTGGTCCATGTGACCGGCACCAATGGCAAAGGCTCTGTCTGCGCTCTTTTCGATTCGGTGTTCCGCGTTGCGGGCCTCCGGACGGGCCTGTTTATAAGCCCTCATCTGATCTCTCTGACCGAGCGGATCAGGATAAACGGCAAAGAGATGGATGAAAAAGATTTCGCCTCGCTTTTTGAAGAAGTTCTGAAAGCCGGCCCGGATCTGAGCTTTTTTGAACTGCTGACCTGCATGGCCTTTCTCCATTTTGAGCGCGCGCGAACCGATATCGCGGTCATAGAGGTGGGTATTGGCGGACGCCTGGACAGCACCAATGTACTGCCCAGGCCGGAGCTTTCAGTTATAACCTCCGTGGACCTTGATCATCAGAAATATCTTGGTGAAACCATAGAGGAGATAGCCGGTCAGAAAGCGGGCATAATCAAGAGTGGCGGGATATGTCTGGCCTCCATGCTTCCGGAAG
This sequence comes from uncultured Elusimicrobiaceae bacterium, assembly GCA_964587805.1. Lineage (GTDB taxonomy): Bacteria > Elusimicrobiota > Elusimicrobia > Elusimicrobiales > UBA9959 > YA12-FULL-51-18. The sequence goes on along the minus strand of CAZPMW010000017.1, from coordinate 24,783 downwards.
CGGCCCGCGGCCCCGTGCTGCTGGAGGCGCAGAAGAAATCGGCGCAGGTCCGTTTTCTGGCCCCCGTCTTTGAGGCGACGGGGTATGACTGGCCGCGCGGGCGTATGCGCCTCAGACATAAAAAGACCGGCGAAGAGCTGGACCTGGCGCTCCTGGGCCCGTCCCAGGTTTCCAACGCCGCGCTGGTTTACGAAGGAGTGTCGATCCTGAACGGCGCCGGCGGACAGGCCATAAGCCGGGCACATATAGCCGAGGGCTTCGCCAGCGTTTGCTGGCCCGGCCGTTTTCAGGTGCTGGACCGAGGCGGAGCCGTTTATATCCTGGACGGCGCGCATAATCCGGAAGCGGCAAGGGCTTTCGCCGCGACTTTTGACAGATCGCCTTTCAAGGATAAAGGTCCGGTGTTTGTGTTCGGCATCCTGAACGATAAGGATCACCTCTCGATTTTGCGCACGCTGGCCCCGTACGCAGCGAAGGCGGTATTCACCAGGCCGCCTTCCGAACGCGCCGCGGATCCCTGCGCTCTCGCGAACGAATTTGCCCGCCTGCGGCCTGACGCGGAGATAGAAGTGCAGGAGAATATAGAGGCCGCCCTGTCCGCCGGTGCGGGGACCGGTCCCACTGTGGTGCTGGGGTCGTTCTACCTGGTCGGAGAGGCGCTGAAAATACTTACCGGGAGGGGCGGTCTATGAACGGAATAGGCGTAGATATAGGCGGCACAAACACCAAACTTATTGTCATGAACTCCGGCGGCGCAGTTTTACGCGAGGAACGGTTCAAAACCGGGCCGGAACGCGGCCAGGCGGATTTTATGAACAGGCTGTCGGCTGCCGTTAAAAAGCTCAGGGATGACTGGAAGCCAGTTTCCATCGGTATCGGAGCGGCCGGCGATGTTGACCCGGATAAGGGAATAATACGGTTTTCGCCTAACCTGAACCGCTGGCGCAATATATCAGTGACGCCTTTTCTTGAAAAGCGAGTCGGTCTTCCCTGCGTGCTGGAGAACGACGCCAACATGGCGGCCTGGGGGGCCTATGAGCTGGAGCTTAAGAAAAAATACCGGAATGTAGTGGCCGTTACGCTGGGCACCGGAGTAGGCGGAGGGATTATTATAGACGGGAAGCTTTACCACGGCGCCAACGGAGCGGCCGGAGAGCTGGGCCATAACAAGCTGTCCCGCGGCGGGCCTGGCTGCCACTGCGGAGGAAAAGGCTGTATGGAGGCCAGCTGCGGCAGCTACGCTATCATGCGCGCGGCCAGGCGGGCGATAAAAAACCCGGCGGCTTTCATCGCCAGATACGCCTCCCCCGGCAAAGCGCGGCTTAATACCGTCTGCCTTACAAGGGCGGCGGACCAGGGTAACAGGGCCGCGCTCAGGATCTGGCGGGACATGGGTGAAAGCCTGGGCAGGGGATTGGCGGACATGCTGCTTATCCTCAATCCGGATTGCGTGATTCTGACCGGCGGGGTGTCCAGGGCTTCAAGGCACTTTCTTGGGCCGCTTAAAAAAGTTTTTTCCTCCCAGGAGATGAAGACTTCCTTTATTTGCGTGAAGCTGGTGGTGGCGAAAAACGCCGACCTCGGAGTTTACGGCGCTGCTCTGCTCGGGCTTGAGCATGCCGGAAGAAGGAAGTAAAGAGGGCGCAAAGTGGCGATAAAACAAGAAAACAAAGCGATAAGGTGCGGTTTTATTACGCGCCTTTTTACCCCGCTACCCTTTTGCTTCCTTGTCCCGTTATTTTTCTATTTACATATTTCGCCGCCTCTTTGCCTCAGTGCGGAGGCGCCAGATCAGCTGCCTTCCAGCACCGGCACGCACAGGGTTGTGTTCTCCTCTGATAACGGGGACTTTAACGAAAACACGCGGATCATCAACCTTCAGGGCAATGTCCAGCTGGATGAGATAGGCGCGGATGACAGGCTTGTGAAGACCATAAAAGCCAGGCGCCTTACGGTTAATCAGTCCAGCAGCACGATCCTCGCCCCGGAGGATTTTGTGCTAAACGACTCGTCCGGGACCGTATACGGGACAAGCGGGACGTTCGATTATGCTGCGGACACGGGTTACATAAACAATGGACGCTTCGCCTCCGGGGATCTGTTTTTCTCCGGCAAGCGGATGGAAATAAGTCCGGGGCGGTACCTTTTTAAGAAAGCCGCTATCACCACCTGCGACGAAACGCCGCCGCATTTCAGGATTAAGTCTTCCCGTATCTATCTCGCGACTGACAGATATTTCCTGATCTACAATAACTTCTTTTACCTTGGCCGGATACCTGTATTTTATTTTCCCGTCCTCTACAGGCCTCTGGGAGGGGGGACGCCGTTCGTGAGCAGCTTCTATCCGGGGTATGACCGGCGCAGCGGGATCTTCGTCAAATCCAACTACGCCTACCGTTTCACGCCGGAAATAAAGGCCAAGCTTTACCTCGATTACTTCAGCAGGCTGGGCGTCGGCATGGGGGGTGAAGGAGATTACCGGTCAAGCGAGAAAACTAACGCCAACCTTTCAGTTTACCGCATACGCGAAAGCGGCGCCGCACACGACCGCTGGGGCATGAATGGCGGCTACTGGCACAGCCTGAGCCGTTTCAATGAGAGCGATTCCGTTTCCTACTATTCGCAGTCCTCGTTCCGTCTCCTTTCCGACCCGGAGTTTAACAACGATTATTTCAGGACCAACCCGTTCGCTATAAGCCCCAATAAGCAGGCCAGTCTGGCTTTCACGCGGCGCTCCGGAACTACGGTCACCAGGGTCAGCGCGGATACCAGATATGAGCGCTCGGCCGACCTTAAAAGTTTCGACAAATCCTACGAATCCGTGCCGAGGCTGGATTTTCAGAGGCTGCCGTTCGCTATCGGTAAAATCCCGGTCGTTCATTCTTTTAACGGATATTTTGAGAACGCGAAGGACCCCGGCGTAACGTACTATCAGCGCAGAGGCGGCGGAGTCTGGACTGTGTCTAAGGCCGTTCCGCTGGTCCGCAGCCTGACCTTAATGCCTTCCGCGTCCTATAACCAGAGCGTTTTGATTTCCACCAGGGCTGTCTCCGCGGAGAATTGGACAGGGCGTTACAGCGCTAACGCTAATCTGCGCTACGACCGTCTCTGGGGGTCTCTGGACCTGAGCTACGCCTATCAGGCGCGGATGGTGAAAAACCGGCTGGGCAAGGACCGGACTGCGCCAGACAAGGGCGAGGAGGTGGAGGCCGTCTCGTCTCAGCTTTTCATATCGCCGGTCTCCAACACCTATTTCAGGAGCGGAGCCTCTTATGAGATGCGTGACGGCATGGGGGGCAGTTTCTCGCGCAGGCTTTCAACCGTGACTTTCGAGTACTATCACGCCCCGCGCAAAAATCTGGACATTTACCTGCAGGATTCTTTTCGTTTCGGTGACGGGAACAAGAGCTTTGTCGCGCAGCTCTATTCCGGTGACGAAAAAAATTATCTGGGCGCGGGGTTCGCCTACTACTCCAGCCTGCCTAACGCCTACGTGATCAATAATATGATGGGCTTCAGGGTGCCTTTCGCTCAATCCTGGAGGGCGGAATGCGTTCTGCGTTATAAGCTGGGGGATTTTACCGCGCGCGGCCGTAGGGACCTGAAGATTTTTGAAAAAGGGGCCGTTCTCTATAAGGATTTTCATGATTTTCACACAACCTGGACTTTCAGGGTGCGCCGCAACGTAAAAGAATACTTTTTCCTTGTGAGTCTTAAAATGAACGACCCCGGAAAACGGGATCCGTTCGAGGACGCCTCCAGGAATAACTGGCACCCCTGGCGCAAGGAAGGGGCGCTCAGGGACTAAGCGAAGATGAAGGCTGAGAAAGCAGGAAAAGATGCCGCGGGTTTTGCCGGAAAATAAAAAATGGTAGACTATACCTGTCTTTTTAGGACAGGGAAATATATGAAAAAACCTCTTTGGCTGGTAACGGGCGGAGCCGGGTTCATCGGCTCCAATATAACAGAAGAACTGGTCCGTCGCGGGGCGCGCGTCCGCGTCTTCGACAATCTTTCCACCGGCAAGAAAGAGAACCTCGCTCCATTCATGAAGAGCATCGAGTTTATGAAGGGGGACCTGCGCCAGCCAGCCCATCTGAAGAAAGCGATGAAGGGCGTGACCTATGTGCTGCACCAGGCCGCTTTCCGCTCCGTGCCCAAGTCGGTGGACAACCCGCGCGCGGCCAATGATAATAACGCCACCGGGACACTGAACGCGCTGATGGCAGCTAAAGCGGCGGGGGTAAAGCGCTTTGTGTATGCCGCCACCAGCTCGGCTTACGGCGAATGCCCTGTCTTCCCGCAGAAGGAAAGCCTTCCTACCGCCCCGGTTTCCCCTTACGCTGTAAGCAAGCTCGCCGGCGAGCATTACTGCCATGTTTACGCCAAAACCTACGGGCTTGAAACCGTCGCTCTCCGCTATTTCAATGTGTTCGGGCCCAGGCAGAACCCGGAGTCCGTATATTCGGCCGTCATCCCTAAATTCATGGAACTGGCCGCCCTGGGCAGGCCTCTGGAGGTCCACTGGGACGGCCGCCAGTCCCGGGACTTCACGTATGTCGCTAATGTGGTTGACGGCAACCTCAGAGCGGCGACCGCCGACGGCGTTTCAGGCCGGATGTTCAATGTCGCCACCGGCACCAATATTTCTCTGCTGGATATAGCGGCTGAGCTTGAGGGCATTCTGGGCCATAAGATAAAGAAAGTGTTCCTTCCAAGGCGGAAGGGAGATATAAGAAAAACTTTTTCAGATATTTCTCTGGCCAGGAAGGCGCTGAAGTATAAGCCTCTTGTAGGATTTCAGGAAGGCCTGAGGCTGACCTGGGAGTATTTCAGTAGCCACCGGAAATAGCTCGCGGCGTTGCAAAACCGGCGATAATCGCCCCGAGCTATAAGCGAGGGGTGCGACAGCAAGGGCCTGTTTCATTACGGCTGAAGAAACTTCCGCTTCAGGGGGTTCAGCGCAGCGACTGAGCTTAGCGAAGGAAGCAAGCGCGGAAGGGGGAAGGAATCCCCCTCCGGGAGCACCGGGCCGGTCAGGCCTATGGACGTGCCGTAACAAGGGCTATGCCCATCAGACGGCGCCTATAAAGGCCCGGCGATAATCGCCCCGAGCTGTAAGCGAGGGGTGCGACAGCAAGGGCCTGTTTCATTACGGCTGAAGAAACTTCCGCTTCAGGGGGTTCAGCGCAGCGACTGAGCTTAGCGAAGGAAGCAAGCGCGGAAGGGGGAAGGAATCCCCCTCCGGGAGCACCGGGCCGGTTCCTATAAAGGCCCGGCGATAATCGCCCCGAGCTGTAAGCGAGGGGTGCGACAGAGGGGGTCCAATGATTCCAAACGTATTTTCTTCGTCTGCAGGGTGGATAGAAGTGGTTTGCGGGAGCATGTTCTCCGGCAAGACCCAGGAGCTGATCCGGCGGCTGAGGCTCGCCGCTATCGCCCGCCAGAAGCTGCAGGTTTTTAATTCGCACCTGGACGTGCGCTATGGGAAAGAGCATCTCGTTTCCCATGACAAATCCATGCTTCCCTCCAGATCCGCAAAGACTGCCAAGGATATCCTTAAAGACGTTGAGCGGGATACGCAGGTGGTTGGCATCGACGAGGCGCATTTCTTCGGCGAGGACATTGTTGAGGTCTGCCAGAAGATAGCCGACTCAGGCAAGCGCGTCATAGTCGCGGGGCTTGACCAGGATTACCGCGGCGAGCCCTTTGTGAACATGGCCCGCCTTATGGCGGTGGCCGAATTCGTCACCAAGAACCTGGCCATCTGCATGGTCTGCGGCAACCCGGCGCATTTCAGCCAGCGCCTTACCGACAGTTCCAGGCGCATAGAGGTGGGCGCGGGAGATAAATACGAGGCGCGCTGCCGCAAATGCTTCACGCCGGAGAAGTGAAATAGTAAATCGTGAATCGTAAGCCGTAAGTAGTATAGCGAAGATGTGAGCTGACCGACTTGGATCTGTTGATTCTGCGACTTGCCGCTTAAGATTTACGACTCACCGCTTACGATCTGATAATTCTATGTACCGTTCCGAGCTATCAAAAAATCCCATGCTGTTCCCGGTATTCCACCTGGGCTCGAGGCTGGACAGCGCCAACCGCTGGCTGAAGCTGGCGGAAATTATGCCATGGGAAAAGCTGGACAAACTTTATGGAGAATACTTTGCGCAGGGCACCGGGCGCCCCGCTAAGGATTCCCGCCTGGTGGCGGGGCTGCTGACGGTGAAGCTGGCCAAGAACCTGTCGGATGAAGATGCTGTGCAGGAATTCATGGAAAGCCCTTATATACAGGCTTTCTGCGGGGCGGAATATTTCGCCGTCGAGGATGTTGTCAGCCGCGGCATACTTTCCGAGCGGCGCAAGAGACTCGGGCAGGATTTTTTTGATTTTTTCAATTCCGAAGTGCCACGCATCCTCAAAGACAGCAAAGCCTTCCGTGCCAAGCCCGCAAAAGATGCCCGGAGGGACGGCCTTCTGGGCTGGCTAAAAGCTCTGTTCAGCTGATCTGACGCGCTAGCCCGTTAAGGACTCCAATTAGGCGTGCATGTGCGGCCTGGCAGCTCCGTCAGCGGGTGCGGCGCGGAGCCGTCCGCGTCCATCACATATAGTTCCCGCTTGCCCCGCCCCCCGCGCGTGGAGGTGAAGGCTATAAACCTGCCGTCCGGCGACCAGGAGGGGTCCTCGTTGTCGCCGCTGCCGCTCGTCAGGCGGCGGATCTGGCCGCCGGTCAGATCCGTCAGGAAAATATTAAGCTTTTCCGCCGAGGTTTCCCTGCCGGAGAATACTATCCACTCCCCCGACGGGGACCAGCTTGGGGAGTCGCACCAGTTCATGCGAGTGAGCTTGCGCGTCTTCTGCGTCTCCAGGTCCAGCACGAAGATCTGGGGGTTGCCGGCCCGGTCGGAAACGAAAGCTATCTGCTTTCCGTCCGGAGCGTAGGTCGGTGAAGAGCTGACGCCGAAATTGGTCAGCAGCTTTTTCAGGACCCTTGTGACTATGTCTAGGGAGTAGATGCTGGGGTCGTTCCCGCGCGAAAGAGTTGCCACCATGGTCAGCCCGTCCGGAGAAAAGCCGCCGGGAATGTTCAGGCCCTGGTAAGTCGTAAAAGGGCGGATCTTGCCGGCTTTCATGTCTATCTCGAACATGTCGGGATTGTTGTGGCGATAGGTGGTGTAATATATCCTGGAAGCGTCCTGCGACCACCTGGGCAGCAGGGCTATGGAGCGGTCTTTTGTGAGCTGGGTCAGGTTCTCTCCGTCGTAATCGACAGTGTAGATCTCCTTGGCTCCGGTTGAGTCGTTGGCGAACGCTATCTTTGAGTGCGCGAGCCCCTTCCTGCCGGTCACGCGCAGTATTACGTCGTCTGAAAAGAGATGGGCCGCCCGGCGCATTGAGCGCGGCTCCCCCTGATAGAATTTTTCCAGCAGGACCTTCCCGCTTTCCAGATCATGGAGGCGGGCCGTGAGCGTCCAGACCTTTTCGCCGCGTGAGGCCTTGCCGCTCACCAGCCAGGCGGCGCCCCGCGCCTTCCAGAAGTTCAGCGACTCCTTGTCGTTGTTAAGGTTGGCAGGGCTCATCGGCTCTTCGATGACTTCGAAATAGCGGGAGAACATCAGGTCCGCGCGGATTATATCGCGGATCTCCCCTGCCGCCGCCTCGTCAGTCTGCGCGCCAGGCTTTGCCGGCAGGAACAGGGCCAGAGCCAGCGCCGTCTTCCTGTACTCTTTGCCGGCGGCCACGCCTATATAGACGTCGGTCTGCGCGCGAGCGCCGGCCGCGCACAGATAAATCAGCAGACCCGCCGAGAAAATATTTTTTATCAGTTGGCGCGAAGTCATATCTGCCGGGAAAGAGTGTCCGGATTATTTGGCGGCTTTGGCTTTATGCGTTTCTGTTTGCGGTTTGGCCGGTTCCGGCTTGATCTTCGCCGGCTCAGCTTTTGGCGGGCGCAGCTGCGCTATGTAGTTTTTGGCCGTGGCGGCTTCCTGTGATTTAGGGAAGTCCCGAGTAATGGACTCCAGGTATTTCAGGGCTTCCGGCTTCTTGTCTTCCGGGAGCTTCAGGATGGACAGGGCGTACTTCAGCCTGGCCGCCGGTATCCGCTGGGACTTCGGGAATTTATCCAGTATGGTGGCGTAGCTGAGCGCGGCATCCTTCCACTTTTCCTGAAGGTAAAGCGCCTCTCCTAAATAAAAATAGGAATTTTCGGCCATTTCTCCGCCCGGGAACTTGGCCAGGTAAGCTTTGAACCCGGTCACGGCTTCTGAGAAATTATTGTTGAGAAAAGAATTGTAGGCGTCATTATAAAGCTTGGCCGGCAGCAGCGCCGCCTCCACGTCCTCCTGCTGTTTCTTTATAGTGGCTCCGATAGCGTTAACCCGCTTATTCATCATCGCGTCCAGCTCGCTCAGGCGGCCCGACAGGCGCTCCATCTGTGAGGTCATGTCTTTAATGGTTTCGGAGAAGGCGTTGAGGCTGCCGGAGAGGGAATCGATCTTCAGCGCCAGATCGGCCTGGTTCTTCTGCATGCTGGTTATATTGGTGTTCAGATCGTCCATCTGGCTCTGCATCTGAAGCATATCCTGCTGCGTGGCTACGCAACCCCAGAGAGGGGCGAGCGCGGTGAATACAGCGGCGGTCCTGATAAGATTTCTCATGTTTTGGTGTCCCGTTCGTTTTTCGGCTTCGCCCGATAATGAAGCGAGGATGCTATTTTGATTTTACTTTTGTTTCGGACCTTCTGTTCCGGGTCCAGCAGTCTTCCGCTTCATCAACGCAGACCGGCTTTTCTTCGCCGTATGAGATGGTGCCGATCGCGGCTTCCGGCACGCCCAGGCGGGTGTAGTAATCGCGGACTTCTTTGGCTCTTTTCTGCCCTAGCGCCAGGTTATACTCCACAGTCCCGCGACTGTCGCAATGGCCCTCCACCAGCACTACCCATTCCCTGTGCGATTTAATGATCTCCGCGTTCTTCTGCAGCGTCCCGCGGTTCTCATCGGAAAGGCCGTATTTGTCAAAGGAGAAAAATATGGGCTGAATGGTCTCCTGAGAGACGAAATTTCCGCTGCGGATGTCTCCTTCAGCGCCCATGGTGTCGGTGCTTTCCTGTATTTCCAGATCCGGGTTGGCCGCGGTGTCTGTGGTCATATCGGCCTTACCGCCGGAGGTTTTCCTTACATTTTTATTATTGCAGGAGACGGCGGCCAGCGCCATGCAGGCGGACAAAGAAAATAGAATGAAAGTCTTCATATACAGTAATCCTCCGGATAAATCATTATCGTGCCGATATAATCTATAAAAATAAGAGAGATAAGACAACCGTATCCATCAACTCAGCCAAAGCCCTGATGAAAAAAGAAGGCCGAAAATAGCGACCAATTCGGCTGTTTTGCGGACTAAAGGAGAGAAATCCTCGCTGGCAGACACAGCGGCCAGTTTAAGGGCGAAGGGGAGCGATGCTGCGGCGAACACCGCCGGCCATACCCCGCTGGCGCAGGCCAGGGCGTAGGGCGAGAAGAGAAGGGCGCGGTAAAAAGCTTTTGCCCGTCTTATCCCCAGCAGTCCCGCCAGGGTCTTTACGCCGGAGCCGCGGTCGGAATCCAGATCGCGCATGTTATTTGCGTGCGCTATGGCCGTTATCAGCAGCCCGGGCGGAAGCGACGCAAGCAGGGCCTCGGGGAGGATCCGGCCAGTCTGAATAAGCGTCGTCCCGCTTACGATCAGCGGGCCGAAAGCGAGAAAAATGCCCAAGTCGCCCAGCGCCCGGTATTTATAGCGTACGCCGCCGGCGGTGTAGAACCAGGCCAGCAGAAAGCCAGCCGCGCCCAGAACCAGCAGCAACGGCAGGCCGCGCTTGAGCGACAGGTATATCCCGGCCGCGGCCGCGGCCGCTAAAAGCGCGATGGACAGCCTGAGCGCGCCTGGCGGGGTCAGGAACCCATCCACCAGCGCGCGGTCGTCAGAAGATTCCGGCTTGTCCACGCCGTTCTTGAAGTCGAAATATGTGTTGGCTAAATTGGCTCCGGATTGAACGCAAAGCGCTGCCAGGAGGGTGAGGGCCAGATATGCCCAGGAAAATTCGCCGGACCTATACGCTACGGCTGAACCTATAATTACCGGCACCGCTGACGCCGGCCAGGCATAGGCGCGCAGAACGATCAGCGCCTTTTTCACCTTGTTCTCTCCGACATCGTGTGGATGAAGTCCCTGAAAGCGCCGGCCGCCGTCCCCTCCGGCAGGGTGGCGAGTTCTCTGTCAAGCGCCCTCGTTTTTTCCGCTGCCAGCGCGCGTGCTGCCGCCGCGAAACCGTTCTCTCTTATGATCTCGGAGATGCGGAGCGCTGGCGCAAGGTCTCCGCTCACCCCTGTTCTTACGGAGGACAGTTCCTCCGCTATTATGCCTGAGAAGCGTGAATCATTAAGCGCGAGTGTAAGCGGCAGGGTGATCCTGCCCTCAACGATATCCCTGAGCGCCTCCTTTCCTGTCTGCCCGGCTTCACCCTCAAAATCCAGCACGTCGTCTATGATCTGGAAGATAACCCCTGTTTCCCGGCCTATCGTGCCGCAGGCCTCATAGAGCCCCGGAGCTTTCGCCGCGTAACAGGCGGTAAGGGCGCACCAGCGGAAAAGTTCCCCTGTTTTCAGCCGCAGGATGCGCTCCGCTTCGGCGGCCTGGAGCTTTTTATGCCGGGAGTTTTCTTCCAGGAGCGCTCCCTCGGTCATCCTGCACACGGCCCTTATCAGGTCGCCCGGAGCGCCGGGGGAGATCTTGGCGGAATAATCAAAAGCGAAAGAGACCACCAGGTCTCCGACCAGGATGGCTGTATTCATTCCCATGGCCGTGTTGAGGCTCGGGATGCCGCGCCTGAGCGCCGCCCTGTCAATGCAGTCGTCATGCATCAGGGACGCGGCGTGCGTGAGCTCAGCCGCGGCGCTGATGCGCTCCGCCGCGTCACGCTCCAGCCCCAGTGCGTCACCAAGCAGCAGGGTGAATCGTGACCGCACAGCCTTCCCCATGAAATTAAAGGTGTTCCCGGCGCGGTCGTAGACAGCTTTGTCCACGCCGTCGATAAGCGCGTTTATCTCGCGGTTTATCCTGGCAAGTGAGTCGTCAAGCGCGCGTGTTTTATCCATAAAATCCGGGCAACTATTTTACCATAATTGACAGTTGCGCGGTCCGGGGAATCAGCGCAGATTCAGAAAGGGGAAAAAGGTCTGCCTCCCTGAGCGCTGAATGCAGCGGCGTGCCTATGAATTGACATGTATTTTGCCCTTGCGCTTATGGTTTTCGCAACATATAATCAATATATTGAGTACTAACCATATCAGGACGCGATATCCCTGACATGCGTCACGCTTTTTTGACATCAGAACGGGGGATTTTTCATGACCTCTCAAACAATACCGGAAGCGGGTCTATGCCGGAAGCAAATCATTGCCCCGGCTCCGCGAGCCGCGAGCCGCGCTTTTGGCCGTCTTTTTCTTTTAATACTGCTGGCCTGCGGGTTTGAAGTTTTTTCCAGCGCTGCCCAGATTACAGACACCCGTGGTAAAGTAGAGGTCCAGCGCCAGGGAGCGGGGGAATGGCAGAGGGTGGAAGGCACAGCCAGGCTGAAGGCCGGGGACTCCGTTAAAACCAACTGGCGCGGGAAACTGCGCATGTATCTGGAGGACGGCTCGCGCGTGGACTTGGGAAATTCCTCCTCCGTCACGCTTGAAAAAGACGGGGCCGGAGGCGCCAACACCGCCGTCAAACTGGGTGTCGGGCGGCTGAAGGCCTGGGTGAAAAAAGCCAAGAGAAAATTTGAAGTGCGCACGCCCAGCGCGGTCTGCGCCGTGCGCGGGACGGAATTCGAAGTGGAGACGGATGGGAACAGAACAGCCGTGGACCTTATCAACGGCATGCTCGCCGTAAGCGATAACGCCGGGAATCAGACGCTGCTTAACGGCGGCCAGCATGTGAATGTGGATGAGCGCGGCTTAGGAGCCGTACAGTCACTCGATGAGGGCAGGGCAGGCAGAAGAACGGACAGCCAAAGCGCTTTGAAGACAGAGCTCGCCCTCGCCATGACAAAGGAGCAGGTCCTATCCGCGGCGGCGGAGGAGGTGAAGCTGGCTGAGTACCAGCAGGGCAAGAGCATGATAGACGTGTTCGGCGAGCGGGTGCGCCTGGCGCAGTACATAATGCGGCCCAGCCCCAACCAGTTCAAGCTGGTGGTCCTGAACGCCAGGAGCAGCAGGTTCGACTATTTTTTCTATAAAGGCACCTTCAATGCCAACCTTCCGACCGACCTGAGCGTAGCGCTCTCCCAACTCGGCGGCTGCGCCGGAGCGCCGTGCGCCTATTATCAGACGGAATATGAGACAGGCCGGTCCAACCTGACCGACACGGTGGCGGAGAGGGCCTGGGACGGCCACCAGGTAGACGTGAACAACAACGCCGTCACCAACGATAATATAACCGCCTATTTCGATTCATCCCTGAACCGGTATGTTGGCGTTTCAGGCTCGTATTGGAAGACGCTCTTTGATAACTACTACCTGAAATACAATGGCGTGACCTTTAACACCTGGGAACCCAATACCGGAGTAACACCTTATAACGGCACTCTCGGGACAGGCGTGCAGGCGTATTTCAAGGATGACGGCACCCAGCAGGACGCCCTGCATAAATACATCGGCGACAACGGGGCGCTGGGCACCACCCTGCCGGGCCAGAACTCTGACAGGACTCCGGACGGGACCGTGCTGCACGATAAGATCAGGCTCACCTACGGTACAGGAACTTACTGGGAGCAGTACGACAACTATATAGTGGATGACGAGGGCCATGTGGCCTCACGGTCGGACTTCGACGGCAATCTGACCGGCGCTACCTACAGAGAGACCCTGCTTAAGTGGAACTTCGAGCAGGTGGTGACCTGTAGCCTGTTCGGCGGCAGGAAGATCGATCTGGTCATAGAGCCCAAGACCCTGATACAGTCGGGAATAATTAGGTAAAGGATCAAGGACCAAGGATTAAGGATCAAGGGAAGATGAAAAAAAATAAATCCAATCTCAAAACTTTTTATATCTTTGTTGTTCTGCTTTCTGCCTGTCAAATGCCGGGCGCCGCTTATGAGACTACGCCGTATTTCAACGCGTCGCTGATGGGCGGGCAGTATTTTTACGAGACGAACGCCGGCGCCCTGTCCGGAAACGGTTCTGTTCTTGCCGCCGCTTCTATGAAGTTCTCGCCCGAATTCACGCTGATGCCTCTGTACAGCGGCAGATACCAGGGCGCCAAGCAGGTGCTGGATTTGTCAGGCGGCGGGACGCTGTTCCAGGCCCTTATGGACCATAAGGTCTCGGTAAAAGGGGTTTATTCGCCTATGCCGTCCCTGAAGCTGAAACCGGAGCTGGGGATCAAGCGGGAATACCTGAAAGAAACCCGGGACGAAGCCTGGTCAAACGGCCTGTTCGACTATATCCGGCCCAACTTTTCATTTGAGGCGGAATACCAGTACAGCGACCCGTTCACCGTCCGCGCAGGTTACGATATCTATAAAATACGATTCTACAACTACACCTCTTTAGAGTCGCAGATAGGCGCCGCGGACGGCAGTATGGCCAGGGAGACGGCCGGACCCCATACGCTGGACTCCATGAATAACAACTTTTACCTCGCCGGCAACATTAAGCTGCCCTGGGAGTCTCTCGGAGACGCTTCCGTCAGCTATACCATGCGGGATTACGGCGACCAGAACGTGGTGGATGAAGCCGGCCAGCTTAAGGGCGGGACCAGGAAGGACGGCGTTATGTCAGCAGATCTCGGCTGGCGGCTCCCCAGAAAGCTGGCTGGCGGCAAAGCGATAACGCCGGGACTGTCTCTGGCTTATTCGCAGGCCGACTCTGACCAGAACAGCTATGACGCTCAGAATGTAAAATTCATCAGGGATTACTATGATTACCGCAAGGTCAGGGCCGGCCTGGACGTTTCGCTGCGGACGCCGCTGACGGGGGAAAAGAAGTTCTGGGACGCGCGCCTAGGCGTGGACTGGGTCCGCACGGACTATAAGAAGCGCCCGGTGCAGGACGTTTCCGGGCTCTATGAGACCAAAAAGATCTATCTGAGCGAGATCATGGCGTCTGCCAATCTTTCCTACGATATAGTAAAAAATTTCAAGCTGAACACGTCCATGCAGTACGGGCGCCAGAATTCGAACATGAAGTACGAGAAGCTTTACAGGTATAGTTACGCGATGTTCAGCTATCTGATGGGCGTGTCGTATGAATACTAGCCTATGGCTGTGCCGTAACAGGAGCAATGCTCGTCAGACGGCCTAGCCTATGGCTGTGCTGTTTCAGGGGCTATGCCCCTCAGACGGCCTAAGGTACAGGCTGAAGGTTAGGGGATGAGGGATTGGTGCCTGGACCGGCGCCGTACCGGCATGGATTTTTGTATTAACCTTGTGATAAGGGTGAACCTATTATGACGAAAATGCGAGTAAATTTATTCAGAAAACTTCTGCTGGCCAGTATCATGGCCGTTCTCCCGATACGAGTCATGGCCGGGACTTTGAATCTGCTGGTGCAGAATGCGGCGGGCTCTTATCTGCGTTATTCCAGCACGAACCCTGTGCTGAAATTATCGCTCTGGACGGATGTGGGGACTTCCAACTGGACGCAGCTCTCGCTGAACCTGAGCGGGACTATGAATGCCGCCTCGGACACTGGATCTGTTTATCTCTACATGGACACCAACGGGAACGGCGTTTATGACAATCCTGATGCTTCTGTGGCCAACGTATCTCCCGTGAGCGGCGCCTTCACGCTGAACTTCTCACAAACTATAGCCGTCTCCTCCAGCGTATATTTTGTGACCATGAGCCCCAACCCAAGCGCTATCGGCAGGGCCGGGAGTCTGAGCGTTTTGAGCACTAACTCCGTCACTGTCGACGGCGGTTATCTTACGAACGCGGTCGCGGCCCTTCCTGTGCAGTCCGTTCCGTCCAAGGTGATGAATTATGTAAACGCCACTGAGATTAATCCTGCTAATACCAATTCACATGTATCGGTCCTCGCGGGGCAGGCACTGCAGATCAACGCCACCGGCTACTGGAACCCTGACTCGACTACTACCGTCAGCGCCGCTGGTTCTGGGGCCTGCATTGGCGGCTGCCCCATGCCTTCGGCCCCGCGCGGGGCCCTTATAGCTCGGGGTGGCGATAATATCTGGTTCGTGGTGGGTATATCCACCACCATCATGCGTGGCTCCCCCGATACTCTGCGCCTGGCCATGAATGATAGTAATTACTCCGATAATTCTGAGTACATGATGTTTGAAACAGTTACCCATGCCGCCACCAAGGTCTGGACCGGCGGCGCCTGCCAGACCTGCTATGGAGCCAACGAGCCGGGGAACTGGCTGGGTAATATGATCCCAGCCTATGGGGACAACGTGGTTTTCAGCAGCGGCGCGAAAAATTGCTACTGGAATTCGAGCGTGGAACTGAACAGCCTCTCCATCAACCCGGGCTATACCGGCAGGGTCAGTCTCATGACCAGTTTCCTGATGATAAGCGACTATCTCCGCGTTCAGAGCGGTGCTGTAGATATAGCCGGGAATACTCTCGTAGTTTCCACTATAACCGTTTCCGGCGGCGTCCTTGACCTTGGCGGCGGCTATGGAACCCTGCGCGTGGGCGCTGGCGGCCTGAATATTAACAGTACCGGAACGCTTGTCTTTAACGGAACCATGAACGCGTCCATCGAACGCAGGGGCCCGGACTTTTTCTATTACCCGATATCCGTTACGGGCGGAACTGTGGCCGTTAACGGAACCGCGATCCTTAACATAAACGGTTCAAATGGCGTTACGATCTCCAACACCCCGGCGCTTACGGTATTCAATGGCGTCAGGATCTCTAACCTTGAGACCGGCGCCGCCGCCGCGTTGCGCGTCAATTCCGCCGCGGATGGTTACAGTTTCTTCAACTGGGGTTTCGATTCGTCTGTTTCCACTAACGTCACTGCCGCCGGCCTATCCGGTTCCGCGCAGATCTATATGTACTACTCCACCGGCACTAAGATGGGAACGCCGAACGAGTACGACCCCCAGAACAAGATTACCTGGACCCCTGACGGTGGCGGTTCCGGCAGCATCAGCGGCTTCATAACCTATTCCGGTTTCTTCGCAGCGGATACCTACCGGATATTTGTAACTACTGACATGGCCAGCCAGGGCTATGTGGCAGTCGGTACTTCGGCGGCCGGCGGTTATCAGTTCACGGCTTTGAACGCTCCCGCGACATATTATGTATGGGCTATAAGGGACGGGGATGATAACGGTTCCTTTACAGCCGCCAATATGGAACCGGTAGGCTGGACCGCTGCTCCGGTCTATTTAGCCCCTGGAGCCGCGCTCACGGAGAACCTCACTCTTATGGATACCGGTAAAATAACCGGGAACATAAACAGGGCCGCCACGAACCAGGCCGGCAGGGCCATAGTGGAGCTGCATTCGCAGCCCACTACTTTGTCCACCACTACCCTGATAGACAGGACTGAGATGGATCAATGGGATTTTGTCGGCGATCTCGCCGGGTATGCCGTGGCCTCGCCGGTCGTCTCCTCATTTACAGTGTTGGCCTACATCGATGTAAACCAGAACGGACGGCTGGACCCGGCTTTCGAAAGTTCCGGGACGCTTACCAATCTGATCATCACGCCTCAAACCGATCTGTCCGGGCAGGACATCGTTCTCAGCGCCGGAGCCGCGGAGGTCGGCGGTGTTGTCAGCATCTCTACCGCCGCCTTTGCCGGGGGTTTCATAGGTGAAAATAATTCCGTATCGCTGCTGAAGCTGGGTCTTGTTTCCAACGGCGCGGCCGCCACAGCTGTAAGCCTGCAGTTCAATTCAGCCGGTACGGCTCAAGCCGGCAAGTTCAGTCTCTATCTTTACAAGGACGACGGCAACGGCATTTTCGATAATGACCCGGACATCGTGAATCCTTCGGGCTATGATGCGCCGCTGGGTTACAGCTATTTCGACGCCGTCTCTTCGCAGGCGGCTATTTCTTTCTATACCAATGTGGAGCTGAGCGCCGGCGTTACTCAATATGTCTTCGTGACGCTGATGCCCAACAGCGCCGACATCGGCACCACTATCGGGGCTGTGCTGCTGTCTTCGGACAGCGTAGGCCTGCTGAAAGGGACCATGGCCAACCAGGCCCTGTACCCAGTTTCCACGCCTCTCAGGACTGTCAAGAAAACCATGTATGCCGGAGGCATGCTTAATTTCAACACGGGCCTCTATCCCGTGTCCGGGCAGACCATAAACATTTCCGCCGCCGGGGTTTGGACGGTCAACTTCGCCACGGTCAGCGCTACCGGCGCCGGCAGCAATATGTACAACGGCGTGTATCCCGGCGCTCCGGTGGGCGCCCTGATAGCCCAGGTGGGGCCCAGTTCCCCCTGGATCTATGTCGGAACTTCCACGTCCTTCGTCTATTCCGGCCCTACCGGCGAACTTATGCTGCACATGAACGCCAATTACGATTTCACTAACCAGATGTGGAATTATCCCCCAGGAGTGAGCGGCCAGCTTTACCTGAATTATTCCGTGACCGGCGACACTCGCGCCGTGCTCTCCGGCACCATCACTTACGCCGGCGGAACCACGGACAATATTATCGTCAACGCCGTCAGGCACACGCCGGAGCCGGTTATAATCGGAACGCACACTATACCGACCACTCAGCTTCTGGGTAACGCAAGTTATTACACAATGAGTATCGATATGCCCGGGGGCAACGACATGGCCTACGTGACCATGTCCGCGTACCTCGAAAACAATACTTCTCAGCGCGGAACCGGCGCCGGGGAAATTCAGATCCGGGTCGGCCAGCCCGCTACGGGTGGCGATGTCACGATCCATCCCGGCCTTGGTACCCTTATCGGCACCGTCACCTATTCCGGCGGCCAGACGTACGGAACGATCACGGTCGGGGTGGTGGCGGACATGGACGGGAGTTTTATAGCTATTTCCACTCTCCCCATGGGGGTTTCCACTTTCACACTAACCGATATCCCCGGCCCCGCCTCTTACTACGTGCTCGCCTTTAAGGATATGAACTTTAATCAGGAGCCGGACGGTCCGGAACCTTTCGGTTATTACGGGGTGTCGGGTCCGTTATCTTTGCTGACGACCAACTCCTATCTTATAAACGTTTCCTCCGGAGTCGTGACCACCACCGTGCCGGCGATAATCACCCTGCAGGATGTGGGCCAGATATCCGGTATCATAAACCTGGGTGACATCCTATACGGTGTCAGGGTAGTGGTGGAAGCCGGACACGGCATCCCGGGCAGCTCGTTCGTAACCGAGAACCGGTCGGATTATTATGCCGTTCCGTGCAACTGGTACGGCTGCGTCAACGAAGTCCCTTATAACGTGGGAACGCTGTTCCCCGCCGATGATTACTCAGTTATCGCGTTCCTGGACAAGAACGGCAATAGCCAGTGGGATTGTCCGGACACGCAGAACTGCGAAAGGTTCGCCTCCAGCCGCACCGGCATAGTCGTTTCCCCCAACAGTATGGCCATGGCGGATATAACAATGACCGCCGCCGCTACGCCCGAGATGCCGCAAGCTTTCAACGGCACGGCCCAGAGCGTGAACCAGATACGCTGGACGTGGAGCGACGTGCCCACCGAAACCAGTTACGAGCTGCTCACTTCCACAGGCGGTATCTTGTTGGAACTGGCCGCCAATACCACCGAGTACCTTGAAACCGTGGCCGGCGCGTCCAATATCATGGTCATGCGCCGAATTATGGCGCGCAACGCGGCAGGCGATAGTCCGTTTTCCGCCATGCAGACGCGTCACACGAGAGCCGCGGCGCCCGGACTTGCGGTCGCCGGCAGGACCTCCTCAGGCGTAACGCTTACCATTACGGGTGCGACCAACCGGTTCACCCTGGAAAGAAGCACTTCAGCCGGGGGTGGGTATAACTCAGTGTACAGTTTGTTTACCAGTACTCCCATCCCGACGCGTATCGACATGGGGCTGACCCCCAATGTCACGTACTATTACAGGGCCTTGAACTATAACGGCGACGATATAGCGAGCGCTTACGCCTCCGAGATTTCCACTGTCACGCTCGCGCCCTCGGGTTCTTATATAGACGGTACCGTCAGTTACCCCGGTCTTATGACAGGCAACATCACCGTGTTGGCGTCCCTGAACCAGGTCATGACCAGTCCCGTGATCCTGACCCTGGCCGGCAATTCCACGCAGTCTTATTATCTGAGCGGCCTTTCCCCTTCTACGTCCTACTATGTGCGGGCTTTCATGGATTATAACTCTGACGGACTCCGTCACCTGTCCGAGGACGCCAGCGCTATCTCCGCCGCCGTTTATGTCCCCGGCTCCGGAGGCGTCACGAGCAACATTAATGTCATACGCTCCACCGCGGCCCCGGCCGCGCCGTCGGGCCTGATCGCTACCCCCGGCTTCCAGAGGGTGGAGCTTTATTGGAACGCGCCGTCCGCGGCCAATATCGCCGGCTACGAGGTTTACAGGAGCACGCACGCTTTGTTCTCCTCGGCCGTTGTGAAGGTCTCCGGCGGCCAGTATGTGAGCGGAACTTCGTTCACGGATCTTAATCCCCTGACAGGGCTGTCGGCCTATTACAGGTTGAGGGCCATTGATTGGGGCCTGAACCCCAGCACCTGGACTACGCTCAACACCCCGGTAAATGTGTCCGCCGGCGGCAGCATAACCGGCCTCGTAAGCGCCGTGGACACCTCCACGGCCGGCTTGTATCATGTGCGCGTCTCCACAACGCCTGACGCCAATGTGCCGAGCATGGTGGATATCATTGTCTCCACCTCCAGCTCGTATACCGTTTCGGGTCTGGCCGACGGCACTTACTACGTGCGCGGTTACCGCGATTTCAACGGTGACTTTAAACAGGACCGCAGGCAGGAGCCCTCCGGCACCCACGGCGGTATAGCCAGGCCGTTCGATCTCTATGTGACCCAGGGCAGCAGCCTTGCCGGCATTAACCTGAAGGTTTGTAACAGGATCCCGCTGGCTGTGGGCGTTTCCACGGAAGTTATAATTTCAGCCGCGGGCTGCGAAGCTCTTGACCGCGGAACCGGCTACTACACCAGGATCTTCACGTTCGAGGTCGGTTTCGGCCCGGGTAAAGTGCCTCCGGGCTCGCAGGTGACCTTGTATGCGAACAATGTCAGCGGTATAAACGACGCATACCTGTATCTTGTGGGACCTTCAGGAGATGTGGCCGCGCGGGACGACGACAGCGGCGGGAGTATGAACTCGCGGATACAATATACAGTTGACGTTCCCGGCGTTTACCTTATTGAGCCCACGTCTTATTCTTCCGGCATGACCGGCACAATGGACGTAGGATACACCATCACAGGCGGCTTCTCAGGCCAGATAGCCGGCACGCTCAATTATTCTGGCGTCATGGCCGGTACGTCCATAGTGCAGATCTTCGAGACCTTGGATACTTACGCGTTCCCGGTGATGACGTCTTCCACCACCGCCACCGGGCTTTCGATCCCTTTCCAGATAATGGGGCTCAGGGACGGGATGTTCTATCTCAAGGCGTTCAAGGACGTTAACGCCAACGGGGTCCGGGACTCCTTTGAACCGTACGGCGTATACGGCGGCACAGCGGCCGTGCAGTTTGCCGTCAGCGGCGGCGTCACAAGCGCGTCGCTCGCCATAACGCTGGCCGAGCCAGCCGTCGGCTCCGTGTCCGGGAACCTGTCGTATTACGGTCTGCGCGCCGGCACTGTCAGGATAGAGGCGGCAAGGCCCCGCGGCAGCGACTCCTACGATATGGAGGTCGTAAAATTCTCCACTGTGACGCACATCACCGGCACTGTGGACCAGGCCTATACCCTTACCCTGCTGGCCCCAGCCACCGATTACACCATCCGGGCTTTCGTGGACGAGAACGGCAATAACTGGAAGGACGTTATGGAACCGTTCATCTCCTCGCAGGCGGTCACTATAACCGCCAGCGCGGAAAAGACCGGCGTGAACCTGGTCATCATCGATCCGGGCAGCGGCGCGTCAGGCGACTCTACCCTGAGCGGCAGCATCAGCTATACCCCGACGCCGGGCCAGGGTTACGTTTCAACCGGCACTCTCTGGGTCGGCTGGGGCAGTGACAGGAACTTCGACACCATCCTCTATTCCCAAACGGTCTCCGCGTATACCCAATATGCCTCTTCTACCGTGTGGACATATTCCAAGAGCGCCGTGCTGGGCGGCTCCACCTATTACATGGCGGCGTTCCTGGATGTCAACCTGAACGGCCAGCCGGACGAGGGTACGGGCGAGCCGGTGGCGATGTATTCTACTGGCACAGTTGAGACGCCGATATATGTGCCGACCTCTTCCACCGTCGTTCGCAATATGGCCCTTATTTCTCCTTCTACCGGCTACATCAGCGGCATTATCCACTACTACGGCACAATGACGGGGTCCGCGAAAGTGGAAGCCCATAACGAGTTCTGCGGGAGCGGCTCCGGATCGAAAAACTGCGATTCCAAGCAATACTTCACAGTCGTCAGCAGCGTGACGGATTATCCCTTCAATCTGCGTTTCCTGGACCCCACCACTAGCTATACCCTGTATGCCTTGATCGACCTCAACGGCAACCAGAT
Source organism: uncultured Elusimicrobiaceae bacterium (assembly GCA_964587805.1). Classification (GTDB taxonomy): domain Bacteria; phylum Elusimicrobiota; class Elusimicrobia; order Elusimicrobiales; family UBA9959; genus YA12-FULL-51-18. The sequence goes on along the minus strand of CAZPMW010000017.1, from coordinate 3,097 downwards.
GATGGATACGGGCGAGCCCAACGCGTACAACCCGAGTTTCACTATGAGCGGCTCCACGAGCGCCGTCCTTACGATAATGGATCCCGGCCAGGGCCAAATGTACGGCGGGAATATCGGCGAGATCCGCGGTACCGTTGTTTATAACGGGTCCAATACCGGCAATAAGATAGTCAGGGTGTTCAACGGCAGTTACACCGGCGCGCCGATGCAGACTTATAATATCAACCCCGCTGACTGCGCCGGCAACAGCTGCAGCTTTACCATAAGCGGCCTGCCCTGCCCCGGTGTTTATTACATGGACGCTTTTGTGGATGCTAACGTCAGCGGCGTGTTCAACGGCATATATGAGCCGGCTTTCGAGCCGCACGGCCTGCAGCCGGCGCCCGTAGGTCTGACGCAGATGATGCCCTACGCCCCCAATAACTTCGTGACAATGTTCGACCCGGGCGGCGGCGTTAATGTTTCTACCGGCAGCGCCGGTCTCTCCGGCACCGTCAGCCTGCGGGGCGGCGGCGTTACGCCCTCCGGCGTCCTGCGCGTCCAGCTGTTCAAATTCGACAATTCGGCAAGCGTGATGCAGGTTCCTGTCAGGGTCGCTACGTATCCGTACGCGGTCCAGACATCTATGAATTACGCGTTCAACGACCTACCGGTCGACGCCGGGGCCAGGTACCTTGTGCAGGCTTTCGTTGACGCCGGCACCCTTAACTCCTTCCAGGACAGGAACGAACACCGGGGCCAGACCAGGGCGCTGAACCAGGGTATTTCCACCCTGGATCCCGTGGAACAGAAGAATTTCTCCGTCTGCGCCAGCACTTCCATAGAGCCCGGCCAGAACCTGAACGGCTCCCTGGAAACCACCGACTGCCTGAGCCCTGACAGGGGACAGGCGTCCGCCTATATGGACTACTATTCCTTCATGGGCTCCGAGGGCGACATCGTTACCGTGGAGATGACCGGCACCGGCTTCTCGGACACGTATCTTTACCTGTACGGCCCGGCCGTGAACAGCACCAACACCTATACCAGCTATAACCTGCTGGCTTACGACGACGACAGCGGCGGCAATAACAACTCCAAGATAAACGGTTATACGCTGCCTTCGGACGGCGTGTACACCATAGGCGCCACTTCGTACGGCAACAGCATAACCGGCGCTTATACCGTTTCGCTGCGCGTTTCTGGCGGCACCAACGGCTCGATATCCGGTACCGTCCGCTACAACGGCACCCAGGGCGGCAGCATTAATGTCGGTCTGTTCAACTCCGACCCCAGGACCAATCCTGATGCGAATCCGCTGACGGGTACTACAATGAACATCCCCGGCGCTTTCACATTCAGCAACCTGCCCAGCGGGACCAGCTATTATATAGGCGGTTTCGTGGACGTCAACGCCAACAACTCTCCCGACCAGGGCGAGGACTTCGGCATATATCCCAATCTCATCGCGCTGAGGGCCGGCCAAAACGTCTCCGGCGCGCTGCTGGAAATAAATCCCAGCACCGTAACGATATTCGTAGGCGGGGCAGGCCAGGGGACCATCTCCGGCGCCATAAACTACGCCGGCGTCTCCAACGCGACCACGCTGGTCATAGAGATGTGGAATACTGCCACGTTCATGGGCACTCCCATCGGCATAAGGACCATACAGGTGCCGACGGGCGGCTTGTCCGGGCAGAACTACGACCTGCAGGTGCCCGGCGATCAGACTTATTACCTGAAAGCGTTCTTGGACAGCAACAATAACAGGATGCCCGACATGGACGAGGCGAAAGGCGCTTATGAGCCGAACAACGAAGGGCCCGAGCCCATCTACGTTGGCTCCGCGGCCTATGTGTCCGACCGCAATTTCACCCTGTACGACGCCGGCCAATTCTTAGGCGGCCTGGGCGCGTCCGGCGAGGGCTGGGCCTCGGTGTACCCGTCCACAGTGTCGGCTGGTACAGTGTTCGACGCAATTGTCATAGTGCGCGTGAACGGCCTCGGCGCTAACGGCGTTGTGATGGCTGGCCTGCCTAACAATATTTACGCTAACCTGCATACGATAGCTCCCGGCCCCGGATATGTTCAGGTAAAGATAAATGAAGGGCCTTATCTTACTCCGGCCAACCTTACGATACCTCCGCCCGCTCCCGGCTCGTATATGGCCGCGAATAACGCGCAATATGCCGTGCCGGCGGATGGTCTCGCGGCCGGCACTTCGGTCTACTTCCGCATACAGCAACTGTACGCGCCTTGCCAGGGCGGCATGATGCCCGGCATGCAAACCGATAATAGCCTCAGGTTCCATGTCGGCACTTCCAGCAGCTCCTTTATGGCTCAGCCGCTGGCCAGCGGCGAACCCGTGTCTACCCTCGGAGCCGGCGCTGCCAGGAGCATGAGCTTCCGGCTCAGGGACTTCATGAACGGGTACAATATGTCCGTTCCTAACGGCGAACCTACCGCCATGCTGGCGGAATCACGGGACACTTGCTGGAACCTGGCCCCCGTATCCGTATCCACGATCGCGACCGTTGGCGCCTACGCTTATAACCCGGCCACTTACGGCTACGACATCCCGGATGCTAATGTGAGATTCTCCAGCGCCGCTGAAGCCGCTACTACCGCGACATATGATGTGCCGTTCGCCCTGAACAGTTCGTCGGCGGTATTCTATGTGACGCCCTCACAGCCCGGCTACAGGAACATAGGCCTGGCCTATAACCTCCTCGAGCTCGGGGCGCCCAGCACGTTCTACATGGGCGTGCAGGTCATGTCCGGCGGCGGCATCACCGGCGTGAACGTTTCCACCGGTTCCTACAACAACCTGTCGGCCAGTTCCATGACCATCACCATAACTCCCAACGGCGACGGTATCTCGGACAGATCATATATCAACTTCACGCTTGGCGACGCCAATATGAGTTGGCATGTGATCGTTTCCTCCGTGCCGCTCAGGCCCGGAGAGTTTGCGACGGCCCTGTGGGAAACCTGGGGCTGGGGGCAGCCGAACCCGGGCCAGATATTCTGGGAGGGTCGGTATAGCCCGTGGATGAACAACGGCAGCGTAGCGCCTACCGGGGCGTACTTCGTAAGGATCGAGGCCGGTAGCCGCTGG
>CAZPMW010000016.1:30776-31547 GCA_964587805.1 uncultured Elusimicrobiaceae bacterium | reverse complement strand
GAAGCTACACCTTAGCACAGGCCTAAGATTGGTCTAGACAAAGCCGACCACTTTAGTCTGGATGCTCACCTCATGGAAAATCTTCGCTGAAATGTCCTTTATCAGGCCGGCCAGCCGGGAGTAATCGGCGGCCTTGCCTTTCGTCATAATCGCCAGCAGATAAGGATTGCCGGGATAATAGACTATGGCGACCTCATGGAGCTGTCTGCTTCCCCCGCCGTTATCAGCCCTGATCCCGAATTTATGCGCGACCAGATATTCGGGCGGCACTCCGGCCCGGATGCCTTCCTGGAAGGTGCTGTGCAGAAGATGACCGAGCGCTCTTTCGGACATCTTCTCGTTAAGGTATGAGGCATTGTAAAGCACGCGCAGAAGGCTGGCGACTTTTTTAAGCGAAACGAACTCGTCCTGAGCCGTTATGCGGTTGACGTCTATGCCGAAATCATGGAAGGTTTCTATTAAATCCTGCGTGGGAAGTCCGCCGATCAGCGCGGTTCCGGCGTCGTTGTCCGAGTTGGCGATCATGAAGCCGATAAGCTGCTCCACGGTGTAGGACCGTCCCGATTTGGCCGGGCTGGGGGCAAAGTCTGTCTGCGTCTCCGGTTCCGTCCGCACGTACTTGAGCTTCTTCTCCAGTATCGAGCGGTCCTTTTCCGCCATTTTATAGTAGGCCATCATTATGGGGACCTTAAGTATGCTGGCAGGAGCGAAATTGTCCTTTTCGCCGAGGCCAAACCACATCCCCTCCGAAAGGCTGCGGAAGTAAACAGC
>CAZPMW010000016.1:0-30766 GCA_964587805.1 uncultured Elusimicrobiaceae bacterium | reverse complement strand
GTTCCTTTATGCGGTCGATGGCAGTCTTGATCTCGACCACGGCCCTGGCTATATGGGCTTCTACGACCGGCCTGAAAGGGCGAAGTTCCCTGAATTTGACGTATTTAAGCAGCGGGTTGGTGAGACGCTCCGGCGGCAACGGTGCCGCTGTGCCAGCGCTCCCGGATAGGCAGGGTCCGGGAAAAAGAGCTGCGGCGGATAGCAATACCGGCAGAAGCGCGGCTCCACGGGAGAGAGAATTGAACATATAATTGGATAGTATTATATTTATACTGCTTTTGGCAAAGATAAACGCCCTATAGGGGGTCAGGGTCCATCTAGGGGATCAGGGGCCACCGAGACTTGTGGCTAAATGCACTGTAGCTTTGCAGATCATATGCTATAATAAGCCACGCAGGCAGTATCAACGATAATTGCTACGGGGGTTTCATGCGCGTATTGTTACCGTTCTTAATTGCCCTACTCTTTTCCATCTGCGCTGCGCGGACCCAAGCCGCGGTCGCTCCCGGCTTTGACCAGGGCGTGGATGTGCGCCCGGTGATACAGCAGGCCAAGGACGCCCCCATTCCAGCCAGCGGAGAGGTTCCCGCAGTGCTGACCCCGGCCGGCGCCGGAGATAGGGTCTGGATAAGCATAGCCCGGCCGGAAGTGCCTGACCTGAAAAGCGACGTCCTGAGCCGCTCGCCTATCGCGCAGAACGACAAGATATCCGTTTACGAATTGGAAGTTTCCGAACTCGACCAGCTGTCCGGCGATATGCAGAGCCGGTTCCTCCGCTCCCCCGGCTTTTTCGCGCACGATTCCCTTGCTTCCGCGATGCAGGACCTCTCCGAGTCTCCGGCCGCGCCGGCGAAAGATTTCGTTTTGAACCAGGGAGAAAAGGTAAAGGCCATGCTGAAGCTGGTAAAGGAAGAATCCATCATCTCGACTATAGGCAGCCTGGCCGCCTATAAGAACAGGTACTACCGCAGCGCCACTGGCATAAACTCCTCCAAATGGCTTGCTGAACATTGGACGGAACTTGCGGCTGGCCGCCCCGATATTGCCGTGACCACTTTCAAGCATGCCGCCTACCCGCAGGAGTCCGTTATAATGACGGTGCGCGGAACGACCGAGCCCGAAAAAGTGATAGTAGTAGGCGGACATATCGATTCCGTGGCCGGCAGCGGAGACACCCCGGCGCCGGGAGCTGACGACAACGCCTCCGGGATAGCGGTAACCGAGGAAGTTATCCGTGTACTGTTGGCTTCTGGCTACAAACCCGCGCAGACTCTGAAGTTCATCGCTTTCGCGGCTGAAGAAGCCGGCCTGCGCGGCTCCGGCGAGATAGCCGCGGCCTTTAAGAAGGAAGGCGTGGCCGTGCAGGGCATGCTGAACCTGGATATGACCAACTACAATGGCTCGGCTAAGGATATTTATTTCATTACGGACTACACCAACGCCGATCAGAACGCCTTCCTCGGCAAGCTGGTCACCACCTATACCGGATATACCTGGTCCACCAGCAAGTGCGGGTACGGCTGTTCCGACCACGCCTCGTGGACTAAGAACGGTTTCGCCGCCTCCCTGCCTTTCGAGGCCACATTCGACGAATGCAGCCCGGACATACACACCAGCAAGGATACGCTGGCCCAGATGGGTGGCCGCGCGTCCCACTCTTTAAAGTTCGCCTCGCTCGCGGTGGCTTATATAGTTGAGATGGCTAAATAACGGAGGTTAAATAATGACTCGAAGTGTTCTGGCGTCGCTCGCAGCTGTAATTCTGGTGGCCGGCGTTGCCGCCTATCAGCCCACTGTCACGCTCTGCCGGGGTTTCTTGCCGGAGAACGACCTGAGGATAGAAGTGGGTTCACGCAATGACAGGGGTATAAATCAGGTAGAATTCAATTCGGTACTGGATACAGTGGAGAAGATCTACGCTCCCATAGTGGCCGAGCGTGGCGCCACACTGGTGATCAGCCGCAAGTGGGAGGACGCTACCGTTAATGCGTATGCCCAGCAGCAGGGTAAAAAGTGGATGGTCAGCATGTTCGGCGGTCTGGCGCGCCACGAGGCTATCACCCAGGACGGTTTCGCCCTGGTGGCCTGTCATGAGATAGCGCATCACCTTGGAGGCGCCCCGAAAATGCAGGGTTGGGCCACGATAGAAGGGCAGTCGGATTATGCCGGCAACCTCAAGTGCCTGCGCCAGGTTTTCGCGAACGATTCCAGCAAGAGCTTCACAAGGCCCCCCGCTGACGACCCTATAGCAGTGGCGGCCTGCGACAATGCCTTCCCAGCGCAGCAGGATAAAACCATCTGTGTGAGGGGAGTAATGGCCGGCAAATCGGTCAGCGCGTTGTTCAAGCAGCTGTCCAACGGGCCGAAGGACGCACAGCTTGACACCCCGGACCCCGCCGTGGTAACCGCCATGCAAACAAGTCATCCCAAGACGCAGTGCCGGCTGGACACCTACTTCCAGGCGTCCCAGTGCGTCAGGACTGTTTCGGAGAATTTAAGCGATACGGACCTGTTCGCCGGAACCTGCAATCTCAAGACCGGCCAGTCCTTGGGCCTCCGGCCCCGGTGCTGGTACAAGCCGCCGGCCGGTGAGCCGCAGTTTATGGGCGAACCCGCTGCGTCCGACGACGAATCAGGATCCTCCTTCAGGTCAGGCCCGGCCTTCTCTGGGCTTAATGATCCCGGGCTCTGGAAAGACCGCTAGGAAAAGAGTGGTTTAAAGATAAAGTGCGGCCGGCTCCTGTACGGGGCCGGCCGTAATTTTGGCGGATTGGCTGCTTATCCTGCACAGGCCTGGCTCAATAGACCCAGATGCGTCTGGGACCAACGGCTCTTACCATGGCCGGGTTCATGAGCTAGGATATCGATATGACAAAAGAAAAACAACCAGCAGGCAATGTATCCCGGGCCGCGGTCATGGCGGCAGCTATTATGATGTTTTCGGCCCCCCTTATGGCGGGCCAGGATATAGTGCAGATAGATTCGTATAAAAAGACGCAGGAACTTATGAATTCCGGACGGGCCGCTGAACTTGAAGGCCTTACTCTTACACAGGAGAAGTCGGTCGGATCTTCTTCTAAAAGGCCGCTGACGAAATATGAAAAATGCTTGCTTGGCGTTTTTTACCAGGATCAAACGCTTGAAAAGGCTTCCGTGGTTAACGGCTATCCGTCGCAAGTAGGGCATGACCCGGTTATGACCGCCATAGTTCACATTTCGCTGACCAGGAAGTATGGCGTAACTATAGGGCGCGAGATGTTCTTCCCGCCGGATCAGCTGGATACGCGCTCCACTCCCGGAATGGGCTGGCTCGCGCATGAGATGAAGCATGTCGCCCAGGCCGAAGCCTTCGGGCCGCCGCAGGATTTTCTCCAGGGATATGCTTCTACTGTGGCCGGCGGGTTATTGTCCGGAGACAGCGCAAACGACGCGTACTTGAACAGTCCTTTTGAAACTGACGCCAGGGCGGTCGCCAGCGCCTTTAATGCGCTGCTCGTACGGGAAAATGCCCTTGCATCAGCCATGGGCGGAGAGAACCCTGATAAGGCTGTGTGCGACCTGGTTAATTCCAACTTCGCAGCATATAAGGCCGCGCTTGCCAGCAGGCTCGGGGCCAGGGGGCAGACGACCTATAAATTCAGGATCGGCTCTTTTCCTTTTTTGTTTCTGAAAACCGTATCCTACACTTTCTACAAAGACTAGAAAAAAATCTGCGGCCTGCGGGCCGGCGCGGCCGCATATAAGAGCTGTTCATCAGCCATCCGGTCAGTACCGAAACAGTAAGCCGGGTTAAGGATCAAACTGCTAGTGTAGCCCGGGCTTTAAATTCAGGTCAAAAGATATATGCTTGATAAAACCGCGCTTACGCTCCCCGCGATACCATGACGAGCTCTCCAGGCCCGGAACTCGCCGAGTTGATCACGCTGGCGCTCATCATCACCTTCTCTCCGCTGTCCATAATTCCGGGCATCATGATGCTGTTCACGCCCAGAGCGGGGCCTACGAGCCTCGCCTTCCTGTTCGGCTGGGTGACGGGGATAGCCGGCCTTACCGTCTTGTTCCTGACGGTGTGGAATGCGTCCGGCGGGCTCAACGGGACGGCTGCCTGGGCGCCGCGCGCGCGCATAGCGATAGGGATCGCGCTGATAGCCTTGGGCATATATCGATGGCTTACGCGCAGGCGCTCCCGGCATACTCCGGCCTGGATGCGGGCTATGAAAGGTATCGGGCCCGGCCGTGCCGCCGTAACCGCGGCGGCCCTCGCGATCGTAAATCCCAAGGTGCTATTCACATGCGCCGCCGCGGGCCTGGCTATCGGCACCTCCGGCATGGGCCACGCCGCGGCCCGGGCTGGCGTGGCGGTGTTTACCGCCGTGGCGGCGTCATCTGTAGCGCTGCCGGTGCTGGCGTACGCAGTGGCCGGCAAAAAACTGGACGAGCCGCTTCTCAGGCTTAAAAACTGGATGGAGGCGCGGCACGCCGCACTGGTGGCCGCCGCCTTGATCTTAATCGGCCTGGTAGTTCTTTGCAAGGGAATTCACGGTTTGTAACCTCATAGCGTGCCCGGTTTTACTGCCGCAAAAATACGGCTATAACTAAAATATGACAGCAGACTTTGGAAAGGTGCCGCTGGAGCGCGCGCTCTCTAAGCTCGGAGCCGCTTCCCGCAGCCAGACAAGAGAATGGATACTGAAGGGCCGCCTGCAGGTAAACGGCAGAACGATCCGTGATCCCATGTGCCCGGTTTCTCCGGAAAGGGACAGCTTTACCGTGGACGGCAAGCTCATGCGGAAAGACAGCTGGCAGGCGATAATGCTGAATAAGCCCAAAGCGGTAGTCACCACTAGGAGCGACGAGAAAGGCCGCCGCACAGTCTTTGACCTGCTGCCGCCGGAGCTGCGCAGCCTGCATCCGGTTGGCCGCCTGGACATGGGCACCACCGGCCTGCTTATACTCACTAATGACACACGCCTCTCCTCTTACCTTACAGATCCGGCCAACGCAATATTGCGCACCTATATCGTAACCGTAGCCGGATATTTTACGGAGGAGGAGCTGGCGAAAGCGGGGGCCGGGATAATGGATAAGGGGGAGCTGCTAAAGCCTGCGGGGATAAGTCTGCGCAAGGCCAGCGGCAGGGAATCCCACCTGACTGTTGAGCTGACAGAGGGTAAGAACCGTGAGATACGCAGGCTCTTTGAAGCACTTGGGCATGAGGTTACACGGCTTAAGAGAGTGGCTTTCGGGCCCCTGGAACTTGGCGCCCTTGAGCCGGGCCAGTTCCGGCGGCTTGCCAGGGCGGAGCTGAATATTAAGGGGGCATCCTAAGAACAGGAACCGGGTTCCCAAGGGCCTAACAGCGGATAGGTCCTTTTCCCGCGGGGCCGGAGTGCTTTGGGTACTTGCGGATAATGGAGCTATGCCCTATACTATGAACACAGACAGTGGTCCGGTATAAAGGAAAAAGTTGTGAAGCGAATTTTTGTCTTACTGGTTCTTACTTGGACAGCGGTCGGCGCTTATGCCGCTGTTTCATATGCCGCGCCAGGCAGCGTGGCGCTGGCTGAGCTTGGCGGCACGGGGCCTGCTGGCATTGCCGCTGACGTTCCGGCTCCAGGTGCCCCGGCAAAATACACAAATCTTTCCCCGCGCAGTTCCGCAGCGCGCAAGTCCGCTCTTGAAGACGGCGGCGTTTCCGGGGACGAGGCGGAGGGCGATGATGGCCTGCCAACGGAGAGCGAAATCTCCGCGGCGGTCAATGCGCAGGGCTTCGATTTTGACAACATCGGGATCGCGATAACCTACTTTTCACCGTCCGGGCGGAAGGTCACCTATCAGTACAATCCGGATTCGTGGTGGTATCCGGCCAGTACGAGCAAAGTAGTCGTTCTCGCCTATGTCTACTACTATGCCTATCTGCACCGGAATCAGGGGGAGGATTTTAATCAGGAAATCATCGCGGAGGAAGCGCCCTATATCTATAAAATGATCCTGTCCAGCGACAATGACGCAACCACCCGCCTCGCCGAGAAATACGGCAAGAATAATATCCACTGCTTCTCTAAACAGGTCCTGGGATATGACGGCGTAGAAACCGGATGGGACAAGCTTGCCGGCCCCGACCGGGTGACAGCGCGGGGAATGAATCTGCTTGTCTCGTATATCTATGACGATCGTGACGCGGAAGCGATTCCCCTTCCGGTGAAGAAGGAAATCCGGAAATGGCTCGAACTCCCGAAAGTCGGTCAGCTGGGCATCCAGAACAAGCCGATCGAGAGCTTCCTTAACGACCCTGATCTGCCAAATCCGTATGATCAGCAAAGCGGCCTATCCGTGGGCATGAAGGGGGGCTGGACCGATGACGTAGGAAGCGGGTATGTCGCCGGCTTCACCTGGCGGCCGCAGGGCAGCCGCTGGACGGCCGCCATTTACCGCGAGGGGAACTGGGACTACTTTGGCCTGATCGGGAATCTCTATCGCGACCTCTTCCTGCTCTTCAGGGACAAGCGGTGAACGCCGGTTTGCTGAAAGCGGCAGGTGACAGGAAACAATCAGAGAATAAGGGTTTTGCGGTTAAGCGAGTCCGGAACATTGTCCGCTATCAGGGCGCTGCCGCTATTTACTTTGAGTTTATTCAGGGGAAAAGATGAAAGCCAAATTATATGCTCGGGCGTTGAGCGCGGCGGTACTGCTGGGCAGCGTAGCCGCGGTGTCTGCCGCGGATGCCGGCGACGCTGCGGCAGGTAATCGCAATTCGCCTGCGGCTGACCAGTTGAATCTGAGTGCGGGGAATACGGCCCCGGACCTTGCTTTATCCGAGCCGAAAGCGGTTGCTCGCGGAGTTGTACGGGGCCCTGACCTTGCCGGCGCCCCGGGACCTGCGCTGAATCCCAGATTCCTTGAGTTTGGCGCGGACATAGCGAAGGAAGCGAAAGCCGACTGGAGCGCGCGCCTTAAAAACAACGGCGGCTTGCCCAGCCTTGCGCCGCTCGCAGCGATAGACCCGGCCAGGGATATCCTTTTATGCATACCGGGGCATGGACAAAATTTTCAGGATATGCACGCGCTGGCAAAACTTGAGGGCGCCTACCAGGTCATTATCGCCGTAGTGAACGATGACAAGTCCATGTACGAAAACGGCCGGGATCTTGCCGGCGTTCTGGCGCTGTTTATGGATTACCGCCGGAAACTCGGTGCAGGGAGCGGCATTGCCGCCGGCTCCGGGCTAAGGCTTGTGACCCATAGTATGGGCGGCGGCATAGGCCAGCTTATGCTTCAGGAGCTGGTGGACCAAAAAAAACTTTATTCAGGGCCGGGCGCTATATTTTCAAAGGTCCTTTTCATAGGCATGGATTCCATCTGGCGCGGGGTTGACGCTCCCTGGCTGGCGCAGGCTCCGGGCATAGGAGAGCTGAGCAAACACGGAGTCATGTCAGTTGCGAACCGCGGAGCCGTCATGAACAGGCTGCAGCGCATTAACATGCCTTCTAATGTGACCACGCATTTCGTCACCGTCCACCATAAGCTGACCACCAGCCCGGAGCAGCGGCAATTCGAGCCGATAGCCAACTGGTATTCAAACGAGCTTGGGACTGGCGAGGTGGAGAAGCTGCGGAACTTTCTGCGCAAAGGGGAGACGGATTTAAACAAGCTCGACGATTTCGCTATGGGCGGTCTTATCCGCAAACAGGGCCTGCAGAACCTCTGGCGGACCCTGGCGCGCGACGCCGATTATGCGGCTCATGAAGCGGAAATTAAGGACGCCGCCGTCCGGTCGAACACAACAGAGGAATTCGCGGCCGGTTATGATGCGGCGGTTGAAAAGATCGTCGACACTTTTAACGTTCCGGAACATACAGCGTTCATGTGGCTGGACCCGGCGTTTTTGCCCTGGATACGCAATAAACTGAGGAATTAGCCCGGCAATGAAACCGCAGCCGGGATCCGCCTGTATTCAACTCCGCTGGAACATCACCCTCCTGCTTCGGGCCGGACTGTTCGCGTCTCGTCTCATGACGGATACATAAATCCGCAATATCCGGAGTGTATGCTTCTGGTATGGGGAGCGGCAAACATACGCGGTCCTGCTTAACGCTATGTGCGGCCGTCCGCATTGTTCCGGTCATTTTGATCCTCGCTTTTTTTGGAGCTTGCAGCCGGTCAGCTGACGACGGCCCGGCCGCCTCGATGTTTAAAGCGGTGAGAAACGACTCTGTTGAAGATGTAACCAGGCTGTTGGACGGAGGGATACCGGCGGATGTTTCTAATCAGGCCGGCATGACCCCGCTCATGGTGGCCGCGGCCAGAGACAGCGTAAGCATCGTCAGCGTCCTGCTGAAACACGGAGCTGATATAAACGCAAAGGCGAAGAATCGGCAGACGGCCTTACACCTTGCCGCCAAGTGGAGCCGTCTTGAGACCGTTCAGTACCTTATTTCGGAGGGGGCCGATAAAAATCCGCGGGATTATCTCGCCTGGACGCCCTTAATGTGGAGCGCCCTGCAGGGCAGGGAGGGCATAGTAGAAGCGCTTATAGAAAGCGGAGCGTCCGTTAACATGCAAGACGGTCTTGGCAACACGGCGTTGCTGCTCGCCGCAAAACGCGGACAGGCCGGGGTTATAAAGCTTCTGCTCGCGCACGGAGCCAATCCGCTATTGACAGACCGATCAGGCCAGAGCGCGGCCGCGGCCGCGATTAAAAGCGGCTACCCGGAGCTTGAGGCCCTGTTTACCGCAGGCCGCGCCCGCAAATAAAATTACCCGCCGCAATGTTTTCAAGCTGTGTCAACTCACCGTTTTGACTCACGCATAATGCCGCTTAACATGGCTTTTTGAACCCGCGAACCGGCCTGCGGTCGCAGGCGGGCCTTGCCGGCTTTAGCGGAAACGCAGCATGGGTTAAATTTTCTAAAATTTTTGAAATCCAAAGCCCGGGCTGGTAAATTGTAGAATATCGCTGTGAGAATTTATTTTAAGACTGTCGGGTGCAGGGTCAACCAGGTGGAGAGCCAGAGCCTGGCTGAAAAATGCGCCGCTCTGGGCTATGAGGCCGCCGCTGATCCGGAAGAGGCTGATATCGTTGTGGTGAATTCCTGCAGCGTCACCGAATACGCCGACCGCGATACCCTTAATTTTATAAGAAGGACCGCTGCCGCAAACCCGAAAGCGAGGCTGGTAGTGACCGGCTGTATGGCTGCACTGGCACCGGAGCGGATATCGGCTGTCGCCCCGGGCGCCGAGATATTTCAGCAAAAGGATAAAGAAAACATCCCTTATGCGCTTGCGGGCTTGCCTCCCAGGGGAGATTTTTTCAGCGTCACCGGGTTCGCGGGCCGAACGCGCGCTTTTATCAAGGTCCAGGACGGCTGCGACAGGCAATGCTCTTATTGTATAGTGCCGTCGGCGCGCAGCGTGATGAGCTCCAAGCCGGCCGCAGCCGCGCTGTCCGAGATAAAAGGCCTTATCGCCTCCGGCTACGGAGAGGTGGTTCTCTGCGGAACGCGTCTGGGGATGTATAAATGTCCGGACTCGGGGGCGGACCTGAGCGGACTCATGAAGCTTCTTCTGGCGCTGCCGGGCTGCTTCAGGATCAGGTTCTCCTCGCTGGAGCCGTGTGAGGTTTCAGAAGAACTGGCCGTAACCTTGAAGGCCGGAGGCGAGAAGTTCTGCGATTATTTTCATCTTCCCCTGCAGTCCGGTTCCGACGAAGTGCTGAAAGCCATGGGCCGACCTTACAATAGCTCCGGCTATCTGGATAAACTCCGGATCCTGAGAAGGCATTTCGGCGATCCAGGATTGTACGCGGATATTATCGCCGGCTACCCGACCGAAACGGATGCGCAGTTCGGGGAAACTCTGGCTTTTATCAGGGAATGCCGCTTGGCCGGTCTGCATGTTTTCAGGTTTTCCGGACGGCCCGGAACCAGGGCGAATCTGCTAAAACCGCTGAGCAGAAAGACCGTGCTCTCGCGCGCCGGCGCGCTGCGCGCCCTGGACGCCGAACTGCGCGCCTCATACGCAGCTTCAATGGCAGGCCGGGTGCTGCGCGTTCTGACGCTGCGGAACAAGGACGGCGGCGCAACCGGACTTGCCTCTAATTTTCTGCAGGTCGGCTTTCCCGGGGCGGGCAGGCCGGGCTCGTTAGTCAGGGCGCGGATAACAGGAGTCTTTCCCGGCCGCGGCGGCTGCGTCTGCTCCGCTGAAACGGCGTAAATCAAATTCTCTTCCATTATCGGTTCAAATTGCTATAATTAAACAGATAAAGACAGATAAGCGGGTTTGTCTATTTATCGCAGTTGCCAGGCTTTGTCCCGGCCGTTCCGGAGCCAAAACGCGCAAATCCGGCAAAATTCCGGGGGATTCCAAATGGATGAGAAGAAAGAGGAGAAGAAGAAAGAGTCGATAGACGAAATCCTATCTGATTTGAACGGTCTTTTGAATAAAATGCCGGCTATTCTTGAAGGCATAAAACTGCCCGAGATAAAACCCGCAGAGCCGGCCGCTGCTCCCGCGGAAGAGCCGGTCCGGAACGATCCTCTTCCGGTTCCCGGAAAAAAAGATATTTTAGACCAGACTCTGAGGCTGGACGCAAGCGAACTGCCGCCAGATACGTCCGGCGGAAGCGTTGATAAAATGGTGCTTCAGTCTCTCGGTGATTTTATGTTCTCCGCCGGGGGCTCAGAGATGCAGGGCGCCAAGCCTCAGCTGTCAGAGCCTCTCGCTCTGCCTCTGGAGCCGGTAGATATGGAGTCGGCCCCGGAATTGCCTGAAATAAAGCCGCTTTCGGAGGGAACTATGCCGGATGCAGATCAGCGGCCTTCGCCGGCCGGCGGTGATAAAGAACAGCCGGCTGAGACGGCCGCGCAGGCAGACCCGATCCCGGGCATGCGATCCCTGAGCGGGGGCGAGCCAGCCGGCTGCGGCTCCGTAAACAGCGGATCGGAGAGCGGCGGCGGAGCGGCCGCCAGCCCGTTTGAAAGCACCAGAGATTTTGGCGTGCCGGATATTGACGCTATGCTGAGCCTTTTTCATTCAGACGCTCCGGCGGATCCGGCTTCTGCGGCCGGCAGCGGACCTGATCTTGAAAACTTTACACTCACACCCGGCGGAGACGCCGCGGGTGAGCAAGGGGGAGCTATGGATTTGAAAAATGAACCCTCCGGTCCTCAGGACGAGATGGACAAAACTATCCCGGGCCTGGGCGATGCCGCTCCGGAGCCGGTAGAGGCGCCGCTGATTGATGCAGCGCAGCAGCCGGAAGCGGAGACTGCCGTGCCGGAGCAGCAGCCGGGAGCTGGTCTCCCGGGCGAAGGATTCACTCTCCAGCCGGTGGAGGCCGCGCCCGCTCCGTCTGTCAGCGGCCCCGTCTCATCCGCGGATGAGGAAAAAACCATGATTATCGCTCCGCCTCCCGCCGGGCCGGACGGAGAGAAGACGGTTATATTTGAGGCGGGGGCAACTCTCCCCGGAGCGACGCAGCAGGCGGCTTACGGCGAGACGAAGGACTTCGGGGCTTTAGCGGCAAAGACGGCGCCGGACGGCGTGAGCCCTGACCGTGTAAGAGGCGTGGCTTTCATTTATGCCCGGGAGGACGAGGCTCTCTGCGCAGATATGCTGGCAGCCCTGGATGCCGTCTGCCTGAAGTCTTCTTCAAATCCAATGTTTATCAGCCGGGCTTTAGTTGAAGCCTGCGAGGCCGGGACCAACGGAAACGTAGTGATGCAGAAAGTCGTGGATGCTAAAGCCGTAGGCCTGGTCTGTCTGGGAGCTATACCGCAGGAAACAGTTTACGAACTGGAGAATGTGTTTACAGCCGCAGGAGTTTTTTTCAAGCATCTGACCCGGGAGAACTTCAATCATTCCGCCACGCTGGACCTGGTGATGGAGTTTATACTGAAATAGGCGTTGTTGTCTGTTTGCCCGCCCGGGCGCAGTTTTGCGCTTTTACTGACTCCGGCCCCCGAACCTTATGATAACCAAATGGGAGATGCTTCCCGCGCCCAGTGAAAAAAATCCGGCCAGGCACAAGCTCCGCTTGAAAGGGGAGATGCGCGATATTTTCCTGGTTGTCAAGAAGCTCGGCAGCCTTTGTTCCAGGCCGGAGAAAGCGTCGGGGGATTTTAATTTCACAATTTATCTTTTCAAGCTGGAGCCGGACACGCTCCATAAGATAAAAAGCCTGATAGCCGAACTGGTGGCGAACCCGGATGTCACCGCACCCGCTCCTCCCCCGGACGATTTTGAAACTACGCGCCGGTTGCTAACGGCTGTGGCCGACGGCCCGGCAGCTCCAAGGCCCCCCTCCAATAATATTCCCCAGCCGGCCGTAAGGGACGGCGGCGCCCTGCCGGTCGTACCGCGGCAGACCCCGGCAGACACGCCTCCTGCAGCCGGGAAACACTCAACGGGTCAGGAACGTGAAATGCCTTTAGTCCCGTCCTTGTCCTCCAGGAGGAAGGCAGAGGCTGTGCCTGCGGAAAGTAAGCCGGCAGAGGTTGTGAAACCTAAAGAAGCTGCCGGGATCGCTTCCGTCCGGAGCAGGACAAAGTGGTCGGTGGAGCTTCCGCTTGTCCCGACTTTCAGCTTTCAGACGCTCATCTCCGGCTCGCATAACCGCTTTGCGCACGCGGCAGCCATGGCTGTAGTGGAAAACCCCGGGGTTATGTACAACCCTCTGCTCATTTTCGGAGTGCCTGGCACCGGCAAGACCCATCTGGTGCATGCGATATCCTACGGGCTGTCTTCGTCAATAGGCCAGAACAACATCTTCGTCACTGACGGGATGAAGTTATCAAAGGGCGTGGATATAGCCATCAAGAACGGCACCATAGACAGCCTCTCCGAGACGATGGCGAAGGTCAAGGTCCTTATCGTAGACGATATACACCTGCTGATGCTGACTGAGACCAATAAAAAATATATCACCAAATGGCTTAATGATTTCATGTCCAAGAATAAGCAGATCGTGGTTACCTCCGTGTTTCCGCCAAAAGCTCTGGGCATGCTGGAGGCGGCCGTAGGCTTTCAGTTTACGCAGGGCTGGATGGTGGATCTTAAGGCCTCCGCGCCCCAGACCTATAAGGTGATCCTTTGCCAGCTGCTGCAGGGCCTGGATGTCAGACTCTCCGAGGAGGAACTTGAAGTGCTGTTCACGCGCAGAAGCGTTCCTTTCGGCGAAGCCATTCGGACCCTGGCGAGCATGAAAAAACTTGAGAAATTTATCGTCAACGCCATGAATCCCGCCACGCACGCCCAGCTGCTGGACAGATTGCTTGGCTTCAGCGAGCCGAAGAAGGATAGCTTTCTTACGGACGAAGAGTACGCTGCCGCTGCCGCCTGGAAACCGGCTTCCGCCGGCTCCTGGTTTAAATGGGGGCTTTTCTATCCGAAAGGCATGATGAAGGACGCCTCGTATGTCCTGTACCGGATGCATCAGTGCTCCGGGGAGCTGGGGCTCAAAGTTGAATGGCGGCAGCTCTTTATGGAGGAGTACGACCCTGACGAGCTTTACGGCATCCCTTTCAGGGTGGGAAACTTTGCCAGCGAGCATAATGCCAACGGCGTTATAATCATGGGACCGCAGCCGACCACGCCTCTGGGGGCCCAGGAGGCGGAATTCAGGCACATAACTCTGAAGATCCTCGACAGTTTCCTGGTGAAGGGCGCCTGGCTGCAGTCCGGGCAGATAAAATCCGCGGCCGCATACACCAAAATCCTGATGGACCTTTTGTAGACGTAATTCATATGGACCTGTTTATTGTTTCTCTCACTCTGGTGGCTGTATGCGCTTTCCTGATGTATTGGTATATCAAATTCAGTTTCATTCTGCCTATCGAGAGCCGCACGCGCGATATCGAAAAAGCTTTTTCCAGTTTTACCGCCTTTTCACGCGAGGTTCTGGAACATATTTATGTCCCGGAATCCATGGAGCACTACGGCGATATCGCTAACTACTACCTGGTCAAGATCCATAAAGTGTTCCCGGAGAGTTCCATCCTGGTCTTTGAGTTTTCCGAGAGCAGATGGAAACTTATCAATTATCTTAAAAATTTCAAAACTGAACCCAAGCTGATGACCGCCTATCAGCTGGCCATTTTCGACCGGTGCGCGGCTGACGGAGAGCTGATCCGGCTGGACCGCGTGGCCCTGGAAAGCTCTCAGGATGCGGCGGCGCTGTTCCGCGTTTTCGGAATAGGGTCTGCCATAGCCGTCCCGTTCATGCAGAGCGGCGGTCAGGCCAAGCGCATACTGCTGTACGGCGATCCGCGTCCCGGCCGGTTCGATGCCGCCGGGGCGGCGTCTTCCGCAGCGGAGCGGAGCGGAGGCAGGGTTCATCCGGAGGAGCCATACCTGCGTTTTGTCGCCGCGCAGCTGAACGCCATTTATAAGACTTCGGAAAAGCTGCTATCCGCCGGAAAGGAGCGGGAGCAGCTACGGAGCGAGCTCAACGCCGTCCTCAGGGAGCTTGACATGGCCGGCTCACGCCTGATCAGGGGCGCCAAGGAGCGCAAGGCTCTTTACGAGGTGGTGACAAAGGTGTCAGGCGAGGAAACGGATGTCAATCAGGGCACCGCCGCCATCCTGAACGTAGTCGCCAAAATGGTCGACGCTGACGTTGTCGCCTGCCTGCGTTTTGACGAGTCTAAAAACGAGCTCGTGGTCACTCCCGGCTCATTCGGAATCCGGGACGAGGAGCGGATGCGGTACAGTATCCCAGTGGCAAATGCCGCCTCCTCTTCCGTGCGCGCCTTTCTCAGTCGCAAGCCGTTTATAACCCCGGACGCTCAGAACGATGCCGAGGTTCAGCCCCAGTACGCCAAGTTGTGGAATATCCGCTCTCTTATGATCGTGCCTATCGCGCTGCATAACCGCATTATAGGCGTGCTGCGCGTGGGGTCACGCCGCCCGGATTTCTTTACGCAGGATCAGCTGGAATTTCTCGCCATCATAGCGGACGAACTGGCTATTATCATCGAGATGATCACGCTGTACGAGAATGTATCGGAGACCGCCAAGGAGCTGGCCCAGTTGAACAAGCTGAAGGATGAATTTCTCTCCACGGTCAGTCATGAGCTTAAAACCCCGCTGACCACTATTAAAGGTTTTATTTCCGTGATCCTGAGCGGGGAGGTCGGTCCGCTGAATGAACAGCAGACTAACTTCCTTACTGTTACCGATCAGGCCACCAACCGCCTTACGCATCTTATCTCCAACCTGCTGGATCTGTCGCGCCTTAACGGCAAAGTGGAGATGGAATTTGCGGTGATCAGCCTCAAGGACCTTATCAGCAATTCCGCCGCTGGCATGCTTATTAAGGCAAGGGAGATGGATATAACCCTTTCGTCGTCGGTTGACAAGGATCTGCCGCCGGTTTACGCCGATGTCAGATGGATCAGCCAGGTTGTGGATAATCTGCTTATCAACGCCATCAAGTATTCCGGTCCGGGGGCCAAAGTCTGCGTCAGCGGAAGCGCCAAAGGAGAGGTGGCCGTGGTCTGCGTGGAAGATAGCGGCCCCGGCATACCTGCAGAGGAGCAGAAGCTTATCTTCGACAAATTCTATCGCGGGAAGACCAACGCCTCCCAGGTGCCTGGCACGGGGCTTGGACTTGCCATCTCCAAATCAGTTGTGGAAAAACACGGCGGCAAGATATGGCTGGAAGCCAAGGCGGGCGGCGGCTCCAGATTCCTGTTCGCTTTGCCGGTGGCAAAGCAGAAGCACGGGCCTGCTCCGGCGAAGTCCGCCGACATTGAATAAGGGCGAAACAACAGGCTCTTGGAAGGCCGTAGCCGCGCGGATCTCTGGCGGTGATTGCAGGAGGATTCAATGAAAGTATCTTTTATGTTTGTTTCCGCGCTGGCGGCGCTCTGTTTGCTGACCGCCTGCGGCGGGCGCTCTAAGCGCGCGACGCTTCAGAACAGCGTTGAGGCCGTCGAAGCGGAAGGATATGCCCCATACAGCGAGGTAAGCCCGTCCGGCGCGACCGCCGCGGCTGTCATTGAGGCCCAGAAAAAAGCTATCGAAACCGTGGCCGATCTATTCATCTCTACTCTTGCCAAAGCCGAAAAATACGATGTTCTGAAGCGGACCCTTCTTAAATCCCCGCAGCTTTACGTGAAGCGGAGCAAAACCCTTTCCGAGCGGCGCGAAGGGGATCTCTCGCGCGTGGTTATCCGGGCCTATGTGTATGTGGATAAGATATCCTCCGCGCTGCGGGGGCTTGCGATGACTGAGCCAGCCGGGCCCGGCGCCTCCGGCGCCATCATGCTGGACGAGTATCTGGGCGCCGCTGTTTCCTCTTACGGCGACGCGCGCGGGGCTCTTACCGGTTTTCTCAGCCGCAAAACCGTGCTGAAGTTTCTTAGCACGCCGGCCCTTGATAACTCTAAAGACGAAAATTCGTTTTTCGAGGCCGCGCGGGCTTCCGGCGCCGACCTGGTTTTTATAGGGCGCGCCGAAGCGGCTCCATTGGCGGCCGCGCAGGGGCAGCAGGCCGGTTTTTATACATCCAGGGCCAAAGTTGAGATCAAAATTTATGAGGCCGGCTCCCGCAGGCTGCTGCAGGAGCTCTCCAGCAGCGCCAGCGCGTTGGACGTTGGAGAAGAGAGCGCTTTCAGGAAAGCCCTGTTTTCAGCCGGGGAACTGCTTGGTCAGGAAGCGGTTTCAAAGGCCGACAAGTTTATCAGGCCGGCGTCGCCGCTCGTTCTGCGCGTAAGGCGCCTCGGCGGCATAGCTGACGCGCGAATACTCAAGGAGGCGGTCGGCCGGATGAAGGTCAGCCGCGCAGATTTTGAAAGTTATGCGGACGGAGAAGCCATCATGACGGTTTATCCGGAGCATCCCGACGCGCAGGAGTTCGCGAGCTCCCTGCTGAGGGGGGGCGCTTTGAACCTTGAGCTTGACAGCGTCAGCCAGTTCGAGGCGGTTTTCTCGGTCATCCGGTAAAACTCCCGCGCCTTGCCCTCATTACCGGCGCCATGAGTAATTTATGCTGTCTAAACTCCGCACTTTAGGCCTCAGAGGCATAGACGGGTTCGCCATCACAGTCGAGGTGGACCTTGCCGCGGGCCTTCCGTCGTATTCCGTGGTCGGCCTGCCTGACGCCAGTATAAAAGAATCTAAAGACAGGATCGTGGCGGCGGTCAGGAACTCCGGTTTTGATTTTCCGGTCAAAAGGATCACCGTCAACCTGGCTCCGGCGGAAGTGAAAAAAGCGGGCACGCATTTTGATCTTCCCATCGCCATGGGCGTGCTGGCCGCCTCCGGTAAAATGGAAAAAAGGGCGGCCGGCAGACTTGAGAGCTCAGTATTCATCGGAGAGCTGGCCCTTGACGGAAGCATAAGGCCGGTGGTCGGCGTTCTGCCTATGCTGCTGGCGCTCAAAAACAGCGGGGCCATCGCGGGAGATGTCGTGGTACCGAAGGGCAACTCGGCCGAGGCGGCCCTGAGCGGGCTTGACTGCCTTGCCGCCGGGAACCTTAAGGAAACTCTGGACTGGCTCAACGGGACGGCCCGGCTTCCGGCCTGCCGCAGGGCGGACCGGGAAAGCCCTGCCGAGGCGCTGGGTGATTTTTCCGAGGTTAAGAACCAGGCGTTTGCTAAGCGCGCGCTTGAGATAGCCGCGGCTGGCTCCCACAACATTATAATGATAGGTCCCCCGGGAACGGGGAAGAGCATGCTGGCGCGGCGCTTTGCTTCTATTCTTCCTCCGCTTTCTGATGAGGAAGCGCTGGAGGTCACCAAGATCTATTCCGTTACGGGTCTGATCAAATCTTCCAGCCTGATAACCGAGCGGCCGTTCCGGGAACCGCATCACACCATCTCGGACGCCGCCCTGATAGGTGGCGGCTCCTCTCCAAGGCCCGGAGAGGTGTCGCTGGCGCATAACGGGGTGCTGTTCCTTGACGAATTTACTGAATTTTCACGGGCGGCCATAGAGTCGCTGCGGGAGCCGCTTGAATCCTGGAAGGTCACTGTCTCGCGCGTGAAAGAGACGGTGGTCTATCCGGCCAGATGCCTGCTTGTGGCGGCCATGAACCCCTGCCCGTGCGGCTATCTGGGGCATGATGTGCGTCAATGCCAGTGCACGCCGCTGCAGGTGCACAAGTACCGCTCAAAAGTTTCCGGGCCGATCATGGATCGCATCGACCTGCATCTTCAGCTCAGCCCGATAAAATTCGCCGATTGGGAGGCGCTGCCCGCGGGTGAATCTTCAGCGACGGTATGGAAAAGGGTCGCCTCAGCTATGGCTGTCCAGCGCGCGAGGTTTGGCTCCGGTACCCGCGCCAACGCTTTTATGGGCGTAAAAGAGCTGCGCGAGCAATGCCGCCTGCCGGAAGGCGCGTCCGGCCTGCTTGAGACAGCGATGAATAAGCTGGGCTTTTCAGCCCGTTCGCTGGATAAGATTCTTAAAATATCGCGCACCATAGCGGACCTCGAGGGCAGTCAGGACCTTAAAAAGGCGCATATTATCGAGGCCATGCAGTACCGGGCGCTGGATAAAACCACCGATCTGGTAGCGAACTGACAGCCGGGATATACGGAGAGACAAAATGAAAAGACATATTGCCGCCGGAATGATAACAGCGCTGCTGGCCTTGGCCGGCGCCCGGTTCGCCTGGGCCGTAGAACCGGGAGCTCCGCCTGCCGCGGCAGCGGCGGGAAGCGGAACGGCGGCCGTCGTTAAGCATACTGTCTGCAAGGGGGAGACGTTGTGGGGTCTTTCCGGCAGATACTACGGAGATCCTTTTCAATGGGGCAGGATCTATAGCGCCAACCGCGATAAGATCTCCGACCCGGACCGCATTTATCCCAGCGAAGAAATTTCTATCCCAGAGCTGGCCGGTACAGAGAATCCGGCTGCCCTTCCGGAGCCGGAAGCGCCTGCCGATCTCCCCGATGCGGCTGAGGAGCCCGTCTCCGGCGCGGAGAGCGGCAACGCCTCAGTTCCTGCGGAGGCCGCCGCCCCGGTGAGTTTGCTCAGCCCCGGCGCCTCTCCCTCGCTGCAGGATGTCTCTCTGCTCTCCGAAGAAGCCCCGAAGGCCCAGCAGGAATGGACGGGAAACAGCCCGAAAATAGTGCCGGGGAGCTGGAAGGGTGACGGCATGATCGTGGGCAAGCTTTTCGAAGAGGACTTCTCCACCGCGGACGGCCTTACCGAGATCGGCGACCGTGTGCTGATAAAGACCGCGGTTCCGGCAGCCTTCAGCCCGGGGGACTTGCTTACTTCCTTCATTAAGGGCGCCCCCGCCTACGATACCCGGACCGGCGCGGAACTCGGTGTCAAACTCCAGAAGACCGGAACGCTGAAGGTCGTCAGCGTAAGCGGAAAAAAGATAGTAGCCCGCGTTTTGAGCGCCGCCACCTCGGTGGATAAAGGGCAGCATATCGCGCGGCAGGTCAAAAATTGAATTCGGACGCGGCGGGTCTGTCAGAGGGACGTGTATGTCTGTGAATACGGATGAGGAGGCGCTGGCGCGCGTACGGCTTAACGCCGTTGCCTGCATGCGGACCGATTGGCTCCTGAGGCTGATAGGATTTTACGGCGGCGCCGCGGCGGTTATAACAAAAAGCGCCGCGGAACTCTCAGCGGACGGGGATCTGTCTATAGAGACGGCGGAGAATTTAGTCTCCAAACTTGCCGGGATAGACCCCCATAAGGAACTGGAAGCGGCGCGCAGGGCCGGCGTCAGGGTGCTGACCGCTCTGGACGCTGATTTCCCGGCGCTTCTGAATAAAATATACGATCCGCCCCTGGCCCTGTATGTAAAGGGCGACCTGGCCGGAGGCCGTGCGCCGGTCGGTATAGTCGGCACGCGCAAGCCCACGGATTACGGAGTGAGAAGCGCGGTCCGCCTGGCGCGGGAGCTCGCTGAATCCGGCCTGACCGTTGTCAGCGGCCTGGCCAGAGGCGTGGACACCCTGGCTCACGAGGCCGCGGTTAAATCCGGGGGCAGGACCTGGGCGGTGCTGGGCTCGGGCCTGAATGTGATTTACCCGGGAGAGAATAAAAAACTTTCCGATCGGATACTGGAGAGCGGCGGCGCTCTGTTCTCAGAGTTCCCTATGAATACGGGCCCGATGCCGGCCAACTTTCCGCGGCGCAACCGCATTATATCCGGACTGTCATACGCGGTGGTGGTGGTAGAGGGCGATTTTAAATCCGGTTCTCTTATCACCGCGAGGGCCGCGCTGGAGCAGGGGCGCGAGGTCCTGGCGCTGCCCGGGCCGGTTGACAGCGTTATGAGCCGGGGGCCGAATATGCTGATCAAGAACGGAGCGGCCCTGGTGGAAGGCGCGGCGGATATAATTTCCGCGCTGCCACCGGAAGCAGTTTTCGGGCTGGCTCCCGCACGGCGTGGCCGGCAGGAGGAGAAAGGGGCCGCCGCCCGTCTGCGCGGGCTTTCACCCGACGCCGCGGCCGCCTCCGCCGCCATTGCAGCCGGCGAAGGCGGGCTTAATATCGACGGGCTCGTGCACTCCCTGGGCTGGACGGTCCAGCGCGCCGCGGCGGCGCTATTTGAACTGGAAGCTGCTGCGCTGGTTACACAGAGCGCGGATAAATACAAGCCCACGGTGTGAGTCCGCCGCATAAAATCTGTCGCAACTCCGGCGAATAATATATAAAATATTAAATATGGCAAAAGAAAAAAGCAAGAAGACGGTAAAATCCGGTAAGGCGGTTAAAAATATAGTGCCGGCTGATCCGGGCTCGGCCGATGCCGCCGCCGGGAAAAGCGGGCCGCAGGATGCTTCAGCTCCGGCCGCCGTAAGGCCGTCGTCCAAAAAAATACTCGTTATAGTTGAGTCTCCGACCAAGGAAAAGACAATAGTCCGGTTCCTTGGCGCAGAATATACGGTGCGCAGCTCATACGGGCATGTGCGCGATCTGCCCAAAGACGAGCTGGGCGTGGATGTGGAGCACGATTTCAACCCAAAATATGTTCTTATAGAGCGCGCTAAAAAGATCATCCCTGAATTAAACTCGCTCGCCAGAAACTCCGAGGTGGTGTACCTGGCCACCGACCCGGACCGGGAGGGGGAATCTATCTCCTGGCATCTCCGGGAGGCGATGGGCGCGGATAAGCACAAATTCAAGCGCATCAGTTTTCACGAGATAACCAAGGCCGCTATCGATGCCTCGCTGAAGTCACCTAGGGAGCTGGACCTGAACCTCGTAAACGCACAGCAGGCCCGCCGTCTCACGGACCGCCTGGTCGGATATAAGCTTTCCCCGCTGTTGTGGGCCAAGATAAAAAGCGGCCTGTCCGCTGGCCGCGTGCAATCGGTGACCGTCCGCCTGATAGCGGAGCGCGCCAAGGAAATAGCCGCATTCACGGAAGAGGATTACTACACCCTCTCAGCCAGGCTGGCTAAAGGGTCCGAGGAAAAGGATTTCGAGTCCAAGCTGGTGCGCTGGAACACGAAACCGGTGGAGCAGACCGTCACCTTAAAACTGTTCGCGGAAGAATATCGCTACAAAACCTCCGTATTCAAAAAAATCGAGGATACGGTTGAGGCCGCGACACTGCTGCGCAACTCAGTCCTGACAGTTTCCAGGATTGAATCCAAGGCGGTCAGGCAGAAACCCAAGCCGCCCTTCATAACCAGCACTTTACAACAGGACGGTTATAATAAGCTGGGCTTTTCGTCCGACCGCACCATGAAGGTGGCGCAAAGCCTTTACGAGGGCGTGGAACTGGGCGGGGAGCGCACCGGCCTTATAACCTATATGAGGACGGATTCCTTCAATGTTTCCGCAGAGGTACAGAAGGAGACGGTGAAATTCGTGAACGAGTTCTATGGAAAGGAGTTCGTTCCGGAGAAGCCGCCGGTCTATCTCAAAAAAGTGAAGGGCGCGCAGGAGGCCCATGAGGCCATCCACCCGGCTTCAGTTTATCGCAGGCCGGAAGATGTTAAAGCGTTCCTCAACCCCGACCAGGTCAAGTTGTACGATCTGATCTGGAGAAGATTCGTCGCCAGCCAGATGGAAGAGGCCGTGTTCGATTCCGTAAGCGTGGAAATAACCGACGCCGCCGGCGTTGCCGTGCTTCGGACCAGCGGCCGCACGATGAAGTTTGAGGGCTATCTGAAGGTCTACCGCGAGGAAAAAGAAGAAGAAGTGACAGACGAAGAGTCTGAAGAGGATTCAGTCATCCCGCCGCTGAAGGAGGGCGACAAACTGATTCTCAGGGACGTGATGACCAAGGCGCACAGAACCAGCCCGCCGCCTAACTACAACGAAGCCAGTATCATCAAAACGCTGGAAAAACACGGCATCGGCCGCCCGTCCACCTACTCTGTCATTATCAAAAACATAGTGGACCGGGGCTATGTGAAGCGCGAAAAGGACAGGAAGCTGCTCATAAGCGAGCTCGGCGCGCTCGTCACGGATAAGCTTAAGGATTTCTTTCCGGATATCATGGACATCTCCTATACGGCTTCCATCGAGAACAAGCTGGATGATATCGCCGACGGAACCATAAACTGGGTCAAGATGATAAAAGAGTTTTACGGTCCCTTCGCGAAAAACCTGGCTAAAGCCGAAACCGACATGGTCAAGTCCAGGCCGAACGTCATCAAGACCGATGAAAAATGCCCGCTGTGCCTGAGCCCTTTGGTCCTTAGGGAAAGCAGGTTCGGCAAATATCTCTCATGCTCCAGATTCCCAAAATGCAAGGGTAAGATACCGCTGGACCGGGACGGCAATAAGATGAACGTTTTTAAGCCGATACCCACGGAAAAGGTCTGCGCCAAATGCGGAAAGAACAAGATGCTGCTCCGCAAGAGCGCGCGCGGCTATTTCCTGGCCTGCTCAGGTTTTCCAAGATGCCGCAATATAGAAAAAGTCACCGACCCGGAAGTGGAGCAGATCACAGGCGGCGCCGGGCCCAAAGCGTAGGCCGTGCTCCTGCGCAGTTTTAGGTCGCCGGTCCTGGAACTTCCGCTATGAATCTGCTGATGGAACAGTTTCTGCTCCATATAAGATCGCAGAGGAATTTTTCAAAACACACAGTAAAGGCGTATAAGCACGATATAGAGGAATTCTCCTTCTACGCGTCGGCCCGCAACGCGGTTGCTCCCGGAGCCTGGGACAGGATGCTCCTGCGCGGCTATATCGCGCACATAAGCGGGAAAAAAGTTTCCCGGAACACGCTGCTGCGCAAAATCTCCTCCGTACATTCCTTTTTCTCCTACCTTCTCTCAGAAGGCAAGATGGATGCCGACCCTTTCGACCTCATAACCGTGCCCCGGAGAGAGAAGCGCCTGCCAAGATTTCTAAGCGAGGGCGAAGTAGGCAAGCTGGCCGACTGCAGCGATCCGGAAGCGGCAACGGAGAAAAGCGCCGGACGCGCCTTCGCGGAGCGGGATTACGCCATATTCGAACTTTTATATTCCAGCGGACTGCGCCGGTCAGAGGCGGCGGGCATAAATATAGGCGATGTCGATTTTTACGGCGGGTTTGTCCGGGTTATGGGCAAAGGCTCCAGAGAGCGTCTGGCGCCGGTCGGGGATAAAGCCCTGAAAGCCATCAGGGCGTATTTGAGCGTGCGACCGGGGCCAAGGGCTCCGGGCTCGCCGCTTTTCATGAACTACAAGAACACGCGTCTCTCGGACCACGGACTTGCCCTTATAGTAAAGAAACTTGCGCGCCGCGCCCGTTTCGCCAGACCGGTCAACCCGCACTCCCTGCGGCATTCGTTCGCCACACACCTTCTTGATAACGGCTGCGACCTGAAGTCGGTGCAGGAGATGCTGGGACACAAGAACCTGCAGACCACCGAGATCTACACCCATGTCTCTCTGGAAAGGCTTAAGGAAGTATACGGCAGGACGCATCCGAGAGCGGGCAGAAAGGATAAAGGATGAGGGCTCAAGGATGAAGGTAAGAAAAAATCAGTTAGTTGCCTGAAATAATATTTGGTTGATAAGGAAAGGCCTCTATGGTAAAAATAATCATGCTGGTGTTGATGGCGAGTCCGGTTTATGCGGCGGCGCCGTGTGATTTCCTGGATAAGATGGAGGGGCCCGGCTTCAAAAACGCATCCTGGGGCTTAAGCGTGCGTGACGCCTCGACCGGCAAGGAACTGGTCGCCTGCGATAGCACCGCAAACCTGATCCCGGCCAGCATCCTGAAAATGTTCGTCACCGCCGCCGCCCTGGATATTATCGGTCCTGAAACCGGGTTCAAAACGCGCGTGTATCTGGACGGAGCGGTTTCGAAAGGCGTTCTGACTGGGACTGTATTCGTCAGAGGCGGCGGCGATCCATCTTTCGGCTCACAGCTCATAAAGGGAGCTCCGGCCATCGAGGCTGAATTCGCAAAATGGGCGCAGGCGCTGCGGGAGGCCGGCGTAACCGGGATAAAAGGTTTCGTGACCGCGGACGACTCTCTTTTTGAGGGCCAGCCGCTTCCCGGTTCCTGGCCCTGGGAGGATGTCGGTAATTATTACGCGGCCCAGCCTTCCGCTTTAAGCTTCAATGACAGTCTGTATCGGCTCTATTTTAAACCCGGACCGAAAGAAGGCGCCCCGGCAGATATTCTGCGCGCCGAGCCGGCGATCCCCGGCCTGAATTTCACTAATTTCATGAAGACCGGAGCCGAGGGGTCAGGCGATAACGGCTATATCTTCAATTTTCCAGGGCAATACTCCGCCGTAGTTAGGGGGACCGTGCCCAAAGGTCCGGATGAGTTCTCCATCAAAGGCGCTATCCCTGACCCGGCGCTGTTCACGGCGCAGGCTTTCACCGATTACCTCACAGCGCACGGGTTTAAAGTCAGCGGCAAGGCGGTTAAGGCCGGCGCGGCCGTGGATTACGGCGCCGCCAGATTCCTGGCCGAGACCGCCGGGGCTCCGCTTAAGGATATAGTCTTTATCACGAATAAACGCAGCTTCAATCTGTACGCCGAGGTGCTGCTGAGGCATTTGGCGCTGGCCGGGGGGAGGCCAGGCGCCGCGGACTACGGCCTGGTCGCACTGCGGGAGTATATGTCAGCCAACGGCATGGACGTGTCGGAGCTTAAGCTTGCTGACGCGTCGGGTTTATCCCGTTTAAATATGGTGCAGGCGGCAGGATTTACCGGGTTCCTGAGCCGGATTTCGGCCAAGCCTTTTTTCGGGCTGTATAAGGCGTCTTTGGTCCAGCCTGCGGATCCGGACGCCACGGGGCATATAAGAAAGCTTGGCGCGGGGACAAAATTAGAAAAGCTGCTCAGGGTTAAGTCCGGCTCGCTGGCCGGGGTGCGCTCCTATGCGGGATATCTGACAAGCGATAAAGGCCGGCTTTTAAGCTTCGCTTCCATCGTAAATAATTACAGCGCGCCGGCCGCGGAGATAGACCGCGTGCATGAGGCCATTTTGCTTGAACTGGCGGGGAAATATTGATAGCTGTCAGAATTCCAGGTTCGGCCGCAGCATGAGCTGGAAGGAATTGTGGCCGGCGTCCTTATCGGCAAGGGCGCCGGAATATTTTTTATTGGAGGTCCAGACGAAGCCCGTGCCGAGCGAAAGCACGCTGCGCTTCCCGAGCGAGAATTTTTTCTCGATCAGGAAAAAGTGCCGCAGCGGCTCCAGCTTTTCCTGGGAGAAATCCGCCACATACTCAAAGCCGCTGTTATTGAGCCAGAAATTGGTGGAAGCGCCGAAGTCTGTGCGGCTGCGCCTGAAGCCGAGATAAAAAGAGTCGGCTATCCGCTTATTCTCATGCGCTTTAAGCCCGCCGCGGAAACTCCAGCGCAGCGTGCGGTCCGTCAGATACTGTTCGCCCTTAAGCTTCCCCTCAATCTCAAACCAGTTGTCCCGGACCAGGATGTTATTCTTTATATGCTCATTGCCGGCGTTCAGTAAAATGCCGGAGTATCCGGTGCGTTTACCCTGGAGAGACTTGTTGATCGACTCAAAAGTAACCACGTTGCCGAAAAACAGAGACAGCGCCCACGGATCCTCAAAGCCTGCTGTAAGCGCCTCCACCGCGTTCAGGTTATCCGACACCTTCGTGCGGTTGTAGAAGGAAGTCTGATGCCTGCGGATAAGTGCGCCGGCATAAGGCAGCGGGTTTAAGCTGGCCTCCAGTACGAGCGTGCGCGGTTTGTAAAAGTTCTTTATCAGCTCTTTATAAATATCAATTTCGCGGACTGCGACGAGATGCGGGATCGGTTTGCCGGTGAGACTGCGGTATACCCCGACGCTGGCGTAATAGGGGTCCAGCTCGACTTCCACCGTGGTAGTCTTATCTTTGCTCTCCCGGGACTGCGCTGAGGGAACCGCAAAAGCCAACAGGC
Source organism: uncultured Elusimicrobiaceae bacterium (assembly GCA_964587805.1). GTDB lineage: Bacteria > Elusimicrobiota > Elusimicrobia > Elusimicrobiales > UBA9959 > YA12-FULL-51-18. The sequence continues at coordinate 4,485 of CAZPMW010000016.1, read as the reverse complement.
AGAGCGCGGTTGCGGTGATTAAAACTTTCCGCACTGATCCTTCTTTGCTCATCCCTGCCTCCGCAGTCTCCCGGAGTGGATCCTGATCAGTCCAGGATGTTTTTCAGAAAACCTTTGTGCTTCCTGATAAGAAGACGGGCTTTTTTAAGGTCCAGGCCGCGCCGCGCCATTACGACGGCAGTCTTAACGTCATTGCCGGTAATGTCCAGAAGCCGCCGCGCCTCTTCCGGCGCCACGCCTCCCACCTTTGCGGTCATTCTCTCCGCGCGCAGCACCAGTTTGTATGAAGTGGTTTTCACATCCACCATCCAGTTGCGGTATACCTTGCCGCTTATCACCATGGCGGAGGTGGTCATCATGTTCAGCGCCAGCTTGGTGGCCGTGCCGGATTTCATGCGCGTGGAGCCGGAGATCGGCTCCGGCCCGACCGCCAGAACGATGGTGATGTCCGCGTCCGGAGTGCGCTCGTCAGGATTGCAGGTGACAAGCGCCGTCCTGGCTCCGGCTTTCTTCCCCGCGGCCAGGGCGCCCTTCACGTACGGCGTGACTCCGCTGGCCGCTATGCCGATGACCATATCGTTTTTTTTAGCCAGCTTTTTAATTTCCTCAAACCCGTTTGTGAAAACGTCTTCAGCCCCTTCTTTAGAACGGAAAACCGCCTTCAATCCGCCGGCCATAAGGGCCTGAAACCTCCCTGGCTCGACTCCGTAGGTGGGGGGGAGCTCCGCCGCCTCTAGCACGCCCAGGCGCCCGCTTGTGCCGGCGCCGATAAAAAAGACGCTGCCGCCGGCCAGATGGACCTTTGAGATCAGGCGGGTAGCCCGCTCTATCTCCGGGATCGCCCGGGCAACGGCTTTGTGCACGAGGCTGTCTTCAAAATTAAGCTTCTCCAGCACCCTCCGGAGGGGTATGCGGTCAAGGTCGCGCGTGCGGGGATTGTTCTGCTCGGTCAGCAGGCTGGAATATTTTTTAATTCTTTCATTCATATGCGGGCGGGTCCTCCTGAGTCTTTTCTTCATCCGGCTCCGATCCGTCCGGCCCCTCTGGGGCCGGATCTACGGGCAGCGCTGGCCCGGTGGAACGCTCCACCACGAAAGGCCGCCGCGGGTTCCTGAACCAATTGAAAAACTTGCGGATATTGTATTTTGTCACCAGTTCCCCGGCGCCGAAGCCCTCCGCCTCAACGATGGTGGTGATGTTTTCCCGTCCGCAGGCCTGCTTGGCTATATCGTTTAAAAGCTGGAGCTCCTTGTACTGCTTGGCCCGATTGGTTCCGGCCACCAGCAGCAGCGGCCTTCTTCCGTAAGCGCGCAGCGGGTTTACGGACAGGACGTCGTTAACGTTCAGCACCGGAGAGAAGGCCGCGGTCATGGCTATCTCCGGGTGGATAGCCGCGGCTTTTATGGCCAGATTGGCGCCCAGCACCGAGCCGGCCAGGATTATTCTGTCTCCGGTGACGCCTCCGGTGGAGAGATAAGCCAGGGCGGACTCCACGTCACGGATCATTTTATTGAATTCGTTGTTGGACCCGCTGATCGAGAAGGCTTTGTACGTGGTGGTGGATCCGTCGGGCGCCAGGGAGCTGCCCCCGTGCCCGCGGAGATCCATGGCCAGATAGCCGTAGCCGTAGCGCTTAAGCTGAGCGAACCAGATTCCCCATTCAGTAAGGTCCAGCTTCTGGCTGTGGACGAAGACCACCGTGGGCGCGTTTTCGGCCGCCCTGAGGAACCGGGCGTTAAGCTTCCATCCGTCGTCAGTGAGAAGCGTGACGCGTTCCTCTTCGCGCGCCGCGGCCGGCTCCTGGGCGCTGAGGGCGCCTGCGAGGAGGAAAACGGGGATTAATAGTAAGGATTTCATCGGATATCTTATCCTTGTGGCTTCGCCCGGGATGAACCGGATGGTTCATCCTACCAGTTCGCCCGGTTTGAACCAGATCTTTATTTCGCGTTCGGCTTCTGCGGCGTTGCCGGAGGCGTGCACCACATTTTCGTAATAGCCTTCCTTGCTGTTGATCCGGCCGAAAGAGTTGCGGATGGTTCCCGGGAGGGAATCTTCCGGGCTGGTAGAGCCCACTACTGCGCGCACCGCCTTAATTGCGTTATCTCCTCTGTAAACGAGGGCCAGGACGCGGTGGTTGGAGACATTGTGGTAATCTCCGCGGATGAATTTTACGGCTTTTTCAAAGTAGGGCTCATTCTTTAAAAGCGCGTAATGAGCCCGCGCCAGCTCGTCGGTAACGGAGACCACTTTAGCCCCGACAAGCTCAAAATCCGAGCATTCCAGGCGGTCTATGGCTAAGCCGGCAAGATGGCGTTTCATGCCGTCCGGTTTTATGAGAACAAGCGTTTCTTCTATTGGCATTATGGCTCCTTGAGCGGCCGCCGTCAGGTTCCCTCTCCCTCGCGGCTTCAGATCTTTTTATTTTACTTTTTTAAAAGCATCATGGGAAATCCCGCCCTTGGCCGCCAGATGAGCATAGCCTGCAAAATATCAGATACATAACCTTGTTTTGCTGTCGGTTAATCTTGTAAGATTTCTCTACACCGCGCCGGCGGCCGGCGTTGCCGGATCCTGCCCGGCCCGAGATTTAAAGCAGCTTTTCGTATGGGAGCTATATGGCCAAAGTAATGGTTGTTGACGACGAGAAAGATGTGGTGTATCTTATTAAAGTGCTGATGGAGCGCGAGCATTTGGAAGTGATCGAAGCCTATAACGGGCTTGAGGCCTATAATATGCTGACCGGCCCCGCGGCAGGCAAGATCATTCCGGACGCAATTGTGCTGGATATCATGATGCCGGAGATGGACGGATACACGTTCCAGTCCAAGCTTCAGGAAATAGAGGGCCTGAGCAAGATCCCGATAATCATCCTGACCGCCAAAGGCCAGATGAAGGACCTCTTCGAGCTATCTTCTAACATCTTCGCTTTCGTGGACAAGCCGTTCGAACCCAAGAATCTGGTTAAGATCGTAAAGGACGCCCTGGCTTCCCCGAAATGATCCCGCCGGGAGCGACAAACAAGATCGGTTTCATTAGTGTTGAAGAGATTCCCCTGCCAGGGGGTTCAGCGTAGCGCCCGAGCCCGGCGAAGGGAACAAGCGCGGAAGGGGGACTGAGTCCCCCTCCGAGAGCATCGGGCCGGTTCCCATAAAGGCCCGGCGTTAATCGCCCCGAGCATTAAGCGAGGGGTGCGGAGGATAGGGTGAGCCAAACAGCACTGACCGACATCGTAAACAACAATTACGCCAAGATCAAGCATCTCAGGGAAAAGGGGATAGATCCCTTTCCCCATCGCTTTTCCATAACCCATAAGATAGACGCGGCGCGCAAGCTTCCGGCGGAGACGCATGTCGTGTGCGCCGGCCGCCTGATGCTGATGCGCGTTATGGGCAAAGCCGCTTTCGGTCAGCTAAGGGACGGTACCGGCCAGATACAGATCTATGTCAAAAGAGACCTGCTGGGAGAAGAGGCCTACGAGATCTTCAAAAAGAATAACAATGCCGGAGATTTTCTCGGCGTTGAGGGCAAGCTTTTCCTTACCCACACCAACGAGCTCACCATAAACGCAGAAAAGCTTACCATCCTGTCCAAGGCCGTGCGGCCGCTGCCGGAAAAATGGCATGGTCTGACCGATCCCGAGATACGCTACCGCGAGCGCCATCTGGACCTTATCTCCAGCGAGGAAACCCGCGCGATTTTTATTAAAAGGGCGCGGATCATATCCGCTATACGCAGCCTGCTTGACGCGGACGGCTACCTTGAGGCGGAAACCCCGGTGCTCTGTTCTCAGGCGGGGGGAGCTTCCGCGCGGCCGTTCATAACTTTTCACAACGCATACAAGAGCGAGCTGTACATGCGCATCGCCACCGAGCTGCCGCTTAAAAAACTGGTCATCGGCGGTTACGACGGCGTCTACGAAATAGGCCGGATCTTCCGCAACGAAGGCGTAGACACGCGCCATAATCCGGAATTCACCACGCTTGAGGCGTATAAGGCCTACTCGGACTACAACGGCATGGCCGATCTGGTGGAGCGCGTCTTCTCCGCCTGCTCCGCCATTACCGGGCTGGAAACGATAGAATACAACGGCCTGCAAATCAATGTGAAACCGCCTTTCCGCCGCCTTTCTCTGCCGGACGCATGGAAAGACGCGACCGGGGAGGATATACACGAGATCCTGCTGGGCAAGGGCTTCAACCTTCCTAATTTGCGCAAGCTCGCGGCCAAGCTCCATATCGAGCATGGCAAAGACACGCCCTCAGCCAAGATTTTCGAGCGTATTTTCGATGAAAAGATACAAAAGGGCCTCGAGCAGCCGACTTTTGTCATGGATTACCCGACCGCCGTAACCCCTCTGGCTAAATGTAAATCCGGGGATGAGGCCATTGTGGAGCGGTTCGAGTTCTTCGCGGGCCGGGAGGAGGTGGCCAACGCCTACTCCGAACTTAACGACCCTGAAGATCAGAAGAGCCGGCTGCTTGAACA
>CAZPMW010000015.1:344-31776 GCA_964587805.1 uncultured Elusimicrobiaceae bacterium | reverse complement strand
GATTATTAATAAAATAATAAATGTAGAGCTTAAAAGTCAATTTTAAGCGACAATAAAATTATTAACACTCCGCTAAAACATGCAGGTAGTCCTGTCAGCTGGAAGCTTGGGGATTTCCGGGGCGGTATTAAAGGATTCTCTTTCATCAGCGGATAATACTATTATCCAAATGAATTCTGATATCATAATGCGTCCCATTTCGTGGGGAAACCGGCTCGACCATGCCGAGGAACTACTCTTGGCGGAATCCAGCGCGGATACTTTGTCGCAGACCGACACGGCGCGCATGTTCCAGGCGGGGGTTAAGTCCCTGCAGGTCTGCCAGTCGGAAATCTCGGCCGCGCAGGAGCGGCTCATCTCGCTCATCGATCTAGCCCAGCGCCGCAGCCAGAATGCCGCAGATAACGGAACCGGCTGCAAGCCGCAAACGGATCAACACGAAGCCGCCCCGGTTATGGTCTCCCTCCCCCTGCAAGCAGGCCCATGCCCGATATGCGGAGGGACCGATCTGGAGGACCTGGGCCGGGGAGACAGGTACAACATGAACCTGCACACGGCCAGCTGCCGCCGCTGCGGCTTCATCCATACTAATCCTCGTCCGACCGCTCACAGCCTTAACGCTTTTTACAAGGGCCCCTACCGCGGCCTCTACCAGCATCCTGAGAAGCCGACGCTGGCCGGCACCCTGGGACAGGGCATGCAGAACCGCGCTTATCACACCGTCAACACTTTAGCCTCTGCGCGGCTGCTCCCCGCCGCCTCCCTGCTAGACGCAGGCTGCGGTGAAGGCAGCGTTCTTCGCGAGCTACGGCAGCGCTACGGCGGTTGCCGTCTGCTGGGAGTTGAACCAGACCCCAACTATGCGGCCTTCGCCGCTGATTACGCCGGCTGCACCGTCGCCCTCTCGCTTGATGACATTAAGGAGGAGTTCGCGGTGGTGACTACGGTCCACGCGCTGGAACACGTGCTGGAACCTGTAAATTTCCGTCGCAGCCTGAGCGGACGGCTATCCCTCAACGGCAAACTGGACGTGGAAGTTCCGGACGCCGGCCGCTACGCAAACATGCACGACCTTCACCTGGCGCACCTTAACCATTTCACCGCTGAATCGCTCCTGGCAGCCGGCCGGGCGGCGGGGCTACACGCCCTTGAGATCGTCAGGCATAATCCGCCATTCAATCCGCCATCCCTCTACGCCGTGTTCGTCAGGAATTCACCCGCAGTCTCCGCCCTAAGATCCATACTACATAGCAGCCAATAGCATAAAAACCGTAAAGGCATCTGATGCCTTTACGGTGTCTCCTTATACGTTCTTCTGCCTTCAGACCGAAATACCTGAATCTATCAGATCTTTCTCATCCAGTATCCCGAGCAGGCGGCCCTGGGCGTCCACTACCGGCAGGTTGTCACAGCCAAAGCGATGCATCATGGCCGCCGCCTCGCGCGCCGGTCTTTCAGGGGAAATAGTCAGCGGGTTCTTTGTCATCAGGGCGCTTATAGAGCCGTCCATATCGAGCCCCCTTCGCAGCACCCGGCGCAGATCGCCATCCGTAAAGAACCCCAGCAGCAGACGCTCCCTGTCAATTATGCTTACCGCGCCAAGGCGCGTGCTGGTCATTATCAGCAGCGCTTCCGAAAGCGGAGCCTCGGGAAAGATCTCGGGGCTGTTCTCATTACGCCGCATCAGTTCACCCACAAGAGCGTTAAGCCGCCGGCCAAGCGAACCGCCGGGATGGAACTTGGCAAAATCCTCCGGCCCGAACCCCCTCAGGTCCATTATCGAAAGCGCCAGCGCGTCGCCCACCGCCAGCATAGCAGTGGTGGAAGAGGTAGGAACTAAATTGTGGCGGCAGGCTTCTTTATCCACCCGGATCTCCAGCACCGCATCGGCGTTTCTGCCCAGCGTGGAGTTTTTACGGCAGGTCATGGCCACCAGCGGCAGCCCGGCGGCCCGAATTACCGGCAGAGCTTTTTTGATTTCTTCAGTTTCGCCGGAGGCTGAAAGCAGCAAGATCGCGTCCCCTCCTGCCACCATTCCTAGGTCGCCGTGCATGGCTTCCGCAGGGTGCATAAAAAGTGACGGCGTACCGGTTGAAGAAAGGGTAGCTGAAATTTTACGCCCTACCAGCCCTGACTTTCCCATGCCGGTAACCACCACACGGCCGGTTATGCCCAACAGCAGGGAGACCGCGCCGGAAAAATCTCCGTTAAGCCCACCGGCCTGGTCAGACACGGCTTTGGCTTCAAGGCGCAAGACCTCCCTGGCACGCTCTAGCAGCCTTTCCTTTTGCGAAGCTGAAAGAGCGCAGTCGCACGCGGCCACGCGGCGGCTCAGCAGCCGTAGGTCTCCAGCAATTTCCCCCGGTTCTTGAGCATTTTCAGCTCCACGCATATCTCCTCCAGCTTATCCACGGCCAGACGTATGTTTTTTTCATCTTCTTCCATAAGATGGCTAAGGGCCTGGCGCAGATTTATATCCTCGGCAGACGCACCCTGCCGGCCGCCCGCTTTCTGGCAGGCGCTCCGACGGGCCAACAGAGCGGTTTCGAGCAGCGCTAAAACCTTCTGTCTGGAGCGCAGTATCCGCTCGAGGCTGAGCATTTTCTCGTTTTTAACCGCGCGAGCCTGAAGGCGCGATAGCCGTTCAAGCCTGCAAAGACACTCCCTGGCATCCGGCGGCGCGCTCATGTCGGCACCTTCTCGGAAATTTCCGGGCAGACCGTCTCAAGCAGGGATGTCATTCTTTTTTCTAGGCTGTGATCACGCCGCGCCTTGATGCTGGCCGCGGCGGCGCCCGCGGCGCGTGCATCTTCCCTGCCCAGCCAGTATTTTATTTTTTTGATAAGATCAGGACCGTCATGGAAAGTGTCCACCTCTTCGCCAATCCTGAAATAGCGCCCAACGTCCGTTCGTTTATCGTCGGTCAGCACGAAGGAGCCTGCCGCGGCGGCTTCAAAAAGCCTGGGGTTGGGCGATACCGCTCCTACACCCCAAAGGTTTGAGGCCATGACAGATCCGCCACCGTCGCGGTGCGGATTCAGAACTATCCTGGCGCCAGCGTAATACCTGGCGGTATCTGCCGGGCTCACCAGCCCTTCCGTTACGAAGCTCTTTAACGGAGAACCTTCAGGCAGGCCGCTCCACAGGCCCAGCAACTTTACTTTAAATCCGGCCAATTCCTCATACAGGGGCGTCAGGAGGTTTATCCGCTCTTCGAAACCGCAGCCCACCAGGCAGACATCGCTACGGTACTTTTCCTCCACTTCGCACGGATACTGTGTACCGGCGTCGCAGCCGAGCGGAAGATGGAAGGTTTTGGCCGAGCCGGCGGCGCTGTGCGCGGCCACGGCCATGCGCTCATCTGTGAAAACCCAGTCGTAATGGCGGGCATATCGTGAGGACAGGTCGATCTCGTGCGGGTCGTCCAGCAGCCATACCGCTGTCGGGACGCCGAGCGATCTTACCGCGTCCACCACGTGTGAGGGGATGCGGCTGCCGTGCACCGCAAAGAAAAGGTCCGGTTTTTCCTCTATGACCCGCAGCGGAATCCTCTCACACGCCAGCCGGAACGCGGCGGCCTCTGTAGTTCTCAGTCCGTTCTTTTCCGCACCGGAAAGAAGCGATTTAAATAGCCACACCGAGTCCAGCGGGTCAAAGGATATGACCTCACAGCCCAATTTGCGCAGTGCGGCTTCCGCTGAAAGCGAGATATCTCCACTTGACCAGGAAAACACGGGATGCACTAAAAAAACCTTCATTGCTCCCCCTTCTGGCGCGCAAGGCGCGAAGCATGCCTTATCCAGTCGTCTGTCTGGGCCGAGGCGCAACCGCCTTGTCCGCCCAGGGCGCGCAGGCAGCCTTTCAGCTGCTTTGAAAAATCGGCGGTTGCGACGCAGAGGTCGTTCAGAAATCGCCTGTCTTTGATCAGTTCCAGCAAAAAGTCGTGCTTGAAAGGCGCGCCGGAGGCGGGGTCCGGCCACCGCATCTGCATAAGCGAAATCTCCATGCCGGCTTGCAGGAGGCTAAGCAGTTCCCCGTCCATCAGAATGGCCGCATAAGTACGCTCCAGTTCGGCGACATCGGCACGCAGAGCGTCTATCCCATCCTCACAGAGGGAGGTTATCAGCCGACGTATACATCGAATCCCCTCATGCGCCAGCTTGCGTGACCTGATGGCGCGGCGCCTGGCCGCACGGGTCTGATCTGTCAGCGCGGCTGTGTAAATAGGCTGCTTCCTTAAGGCCGCTTTTTCTATCATTTGCCGCACCAGAACTTGCGCGGAGCAATACTTACCGGCCGCCTCTTCAAAAGTGATATGAACGGCGCCGCTTATATGAGCGCCTCCTTCTGTGGCATTAATAACAAGTGAACTGCTGTTCGCTATCTTGCCTTCAAAATGTTTCAGCATGGTCATTAGGGGAGAAGAGGTAGCCACAACCCCCCCGTTCCAGCCGTCAACCATCACCTCTGCACGGTCTGCCGCGTCAGCCATAGTAGCCACGCCTTCGGCGTGGGTCTTTCCGCCGGTATAGGCCAGATCCTGTCCAATCAGTATTATCGGAGAACAACCGATGCTCTCGGCCAGATGGAAAGCCGTATGCGCGGTCGAATCACCGATCGCCATCCGCCCGCGTGTACCCAGAAAGGGCATAAGCCAGTCCGTTATCGGCAATTCGTTAAACAGAGAAAAGAGCGGGCCGGAGTGCGCTTCCAGACATTTCGGATAGATAATAGAGGCCGCCACAATGGCCAGGCCGCTCGTATCCACTCCCTGGAAATGCTTATAGTTAACGGGAGTAAAATCTATAGCCGCCACCAGGTCTGGGCGGATGCCGGCTTTAAGCAGCGGGCGCATGGCTGTGTCAACGCAGATAATAACAGCGCGCCCCTGCAGCGCTTTCAACAGGGGCAGTTGTTTGTTCAGCGAGGGGCCGGCGGAGACTACTATGGCTGGCAGGCCTTTAAAAAGTCCGAAGAGCTCCACCACCCCGGCAGCGGACGCGAGGCGGGGCAGGTTCGTAAAAATATTCTTATTGAAGGCCTTTTGCCCGGCGCGGCGCGTGGCTACGCCGGTTTTTTCAATTTCAAAAAGCTCTATAATGCCGCGCCTCATATCCTTAAGGTATTCAGGAGAAAGCGACAAATAAGAGGGATGCTCTATGAACCGTGGTTGCCGGAATGACAGGCCCCAGGTCACGGGGTCCAGCTTCCTGGTAATTTCTGAAGGTTTTTCCCCCACGAAAAGCTTAACCCGGCTATCCAGGATGGCCGGTGAAAAATCTCGCAGCTCCAGTGCTTTCCTGAAAACGCCCGCCTCCGGCTCTATCGCCACTACCTGCCCGTCGGAAGGTATGCGGCGAAGGGTTTCCTCCAGGCCATAGCCGGCTCCCAGGCCCAGCATAACGACAAAGCGGGAATCGGCGAGGTCCGTCCCCTCAAGCATCCGCCTGGCCTCGCCATGCGGATCGTGGCGGCTGTGCAGGCAGACCCAGCCCTGCGCCCCCTGCGCCTCCAGAGCGGGCAACCCGGCCCCTGAAGATACCCTCGCTCCCCCTTCTGGCGCGAGAGCAATCCGGCCGGCCAGTTCCGGGTAGCGGGCCTTTATTTTTTCAAGGCCGGCCCCGTCTGACCTGTTCACGAATGTCCCTCGGACAGCACCTGAAGGATGGCGAACTGCGAGTCTAATTCAGAGGAAACCTCGTAAGCCAGCAGGTCCGCTGTCTGAACCATATCGTTCTGGCTGATGCTTTTCTTGAGTTCTTCCAGACTGGCGACCCACTTGGCCTGGAGTGAAACTATGCTTTCCCCGTTCACCTGCATGGTCGAAAGCCTCTCACCCATACTGGCCTCAAGCGTTCCCATTATCTGGCTGATGAAGTTCAGGCTGGTCATGGTAGGTCCCAGCAGCTTATGAGCTTCCTCCATATTGCCGCGCTGCAGCGCGAAGGCGGCAGCTTCAAGCAGGTTCTTTATGATCGGGGCGGCTCCGGCGGCCTCCCGCGCGGCTTCGCTTAGTATTTCCGATTGCGTTCGTTCTATTGTAGGCATTTAATTCCCCTCCGTATTATTCTCTCCGGCCGCTAAAGCGGCCCAGGACCCGCGCATTTCCTTCATGCGCTCCGCAACTTCAAGCAGCGCCGCGGAATCGCGCTTGCTGTTGGCCGCGATCAGGCGCCGCAGGAAATAAGCGTAGAGCGCGTGAAGCCGAGTCGCCACATCCCCGCCCTCTTTAATATTTAAAACCCCCTGCAGCTCCATGATTATATTCTGCGCCCTGATGTTCAGCAGCGGCGCTGCCTCGTAATCACGCAGATCCATCTGCCGCGCTGCGTCTTCAAGAAATGACACAGCGCCGTCATAGAGCATCACCACCCGCTGTAGCGGAGAAGCAGATTCCACCTGCGCACGGAAGTAAGTATCAGTCGCTGTAGCTGTAGCCGTTGTCATTTTACGCTCCCTTTTACCCGGTAGTTGTGCTTGTTGTTCCGTAAACTGAGTTGTAAATACTGGCCGCTGCCGCGCTCTGCTGCTGCATGGCTGAGATCTTCCCCGCCAGGCTGGTATAGAGCGCGTTGTAATACGCCGTCTTCTGCGTTACCGCCTTCTGAGCCAGCACCAGCCGCCTATCGACGGTGGTGACCCTGCTGGACGCGGAAGCTTCCATCCAGGCGAACGTCCCCGCGGATACACCGAGATGCGCGTCCAGATCCGCTTTAGCGAGGGTAAGTATCCCGTTCGTACCTGAAAGGAGTTCCTGGACAACGGACGGATTGCTCTGCAGGGCTGCTTTGAACGCAGAGGTGTCCAGGGTTACATTGTAACTTTGTGCGGCAGTCGCTGACTTCGCATCAACCGGCTTGAGGCCTATCGCAGACATGGAGCTAAGGGCCAGCGCCCGGCTTTCCGCCAGGCGCAGCCGCAGGCCGCTGCGGAGAGCCCTGAGCTGACGGTTGCCGTAGAAAACGCCCTGAGTCGGGTCGCTTTCGCTTGTGGCCTGGGTCAGTTGCGTACCCACCGCGCTCTGTGCCGCGTTGTAGGCGGCCACGAAGGCTGAGAATTTGGCCGCCACCGCGTCCGTGTCGGCAGAAACGGTCAGGGAGGCTGCGCCCTCTTTTTTTAAATTTATTGTTATCCCTGTTATGGCGTCGCTTATCTCGTTGGACGACCTGGTTATGGTAAGGGAGCCGCCTATGGTAAAACTGGCGTCGGTCGCCGGCTGCAGTTCCCGCGCAGGTGCGCCTAAAGCGGTAAGAGCGCCGACAGACTGCAGCAGGGTGCCGGAAGTATCGCTTAGCGTTATCTGGCCCGCGCTGCCGGAATTTTTTGCCTCTATTACTAAAGTGGTGTTGCCGGATGTTTCTTTTATAAGGCTGGCTTTAGTCACGGTGCTGCCTGCCGTGATCGCGTCCATGACCTTAGCCAGCACCGCGTTGTCCGTTTCGCCGGCGGCCAGGGTGACGCTGATGTCCTCGGTCACCGCACCAACCGCTATCCTGAAAGTTTTAACGCCTTCCGCCTCAGCCGTTATAACGGAAGTCCCTGCGTCGGCAAGGGAGGCGGAGCCAAGTTTATGTGTAGCGGCCAGGGAGGTTACATTAATAGCGTAGGTGCCGGCGGTGGCGGTGGAAGAGGCTGAAGAATCGAACACCAAAGCGTCAGAAGTGACAGTTTTCTTAGTATCCAAGGCGCCATCCACAACGAGGGCGGCTGCGGCGGACCGCAGGGAGGATAGCGATGATCTTAAAGTGGAAGTTACTGATTGGATCTTGCTGAGCCGGCTTTTATCCGTCTCCAGAGTAGTAACTCTGGTGGTTTCATTTTTAATGGCCATGCTTACCAGCTGGCTTATCTTAGCGCTGTCGTAAGCTGAGCTGACGGTTGTCTCGGCCATATTTTCCTCAAATTAACGGCCGGAGGGGGATTTGCCCCCTCCGGCGTCATTAACTACTTGGCTTAGCCTCTGGGCAGCAGCTGTAACAGCGTCTGGGGCGCGCTGTTAGCCTGCATCAACATGGAGATGGTAGCGCTTTGAAGGATCTGATACTTCACAAGTGCTACTTCTTCCTGCGCAAGGTCGGCGTCGAGGTACAGGGACCGCGCTGACTGCGTGTTGAGGATGTCTACCCCTAAGCCTTCCAGCTTCTGGGACAGACGAGACATCCTGGCGCCGATATTCTCGCGGCGTATCGTCAGGGCCGACACGGCTGCGGTTATAGCGCTAAGGGCGGCTGAAGCCGAGCTCCGGGTGGTGCAGGACACGCCGCTTATCTCAAGGTCGCCGGCTGCAATGCCGCTGACCACCGCTTCCAACTTATCCGAGCCGGTCTCACCTACCTGTATGATGAAGTTCATGGTCGCCGCGCTGAGCAGTTTGACGCCGTTGAACTTAGTGTTGCGGGCGATATCGCCGATTTCGTCGATATACTGCTGCAGTTTGGTGTTGATGACGGCGCGCTCGGTTGAACCGACCGTGCTGGACATGGCGCGCTGAAGGTCGCTGGTGATCTCCATCAGCAGATCCTGTGCGCGGCCTTGCTGGGACTCGGCAACCTGTAACATCGAGCTGGCTTCCTTGATATTATTCTGTGAAGCCTGCAGGAAGTTTATCTTCACCGTTTGCTTGCGGCCAAGGGCGAAGCCGGCGGGATCGTCGGCTGCTCTGTTTACTTTCTGACCGCTGGAGATCCTCTCCATGGTCGTGCCCAGCTTGGCGTTAAGCGTGTTGAGCTGCATGAGGCCCGACAGCGCGTTGAGGTTTGTTGCGATTTTACCTATTTCACCTGGCATAGTATTATCCTCCGTGTGTTTTATTTAGGAAGGACTTCCTTGTCCCTCCGCTCCTACTTCTGCTACATACCAGTTATCCGCGCACCTGCCCATCAACTTTAGCCATTACCGACGGAGAAATAGGGATGAGCCGCGCACCGAGCTGCTATTTGGTCAGGCCTTTATCTTCACTTTGTCCGCGGCAGCGGTGAATTCCAGAAGGTTCGCGGGAGCGTTGGCGGCCGCCATTATATTTTGCGCGCGCACATCTTCCAGCAGTTCGCTGCGGTAAACCGGGATTATGGAAGGCGCCTTTATCCCCAGGCGGATGCTGTCGCCTTTGATCTCAAGGACAGAGATCTCAATATTATCAAGGATAGTTATCTTCTGCCCTTTCTTTCGTGTGAGCACCAGCATAGTTATGCCTTCCTCTGGCAGTCTTTAGCGAGAGAGTGCCTGAAATCCTTAATCAGGTCGTGCCGGGTGCCAAGCCCTTTGCGTGAAAGGATCAGCTGAAAACCTTCCCGCCGGCGTATATGCACAGCCAGCGGAGCTGCCAGGTTTACTGTGACATTTCTGGTAGGCCTGTCCACCGTGACTATGGCGAGCAGCTGGGAGTCTTCGGCCATAGCCGCCAGAAGCGGGTGCTGCTTGTCAACGCCGGAACGGAAATCGGGGTAAAATAGCGCCGGGTCGGTCACCAGGAAAGCCAGCGCGGGGTCCTCCACGGACTGCAGCCAGCGAAAATCGCTATCCGGGGCGGTCTCTATCAGCAGGAAGTTTTTTGCGTTAGGAAAACCATATACACTTTTGCTGAAATTTATAAACACAGCAGGATCAGCTTTAAGCTGCCCGAATCTGTCTGTCGCGATCGTCATGTGCTTCGTCTCCATTGTTGTCATAGATAGTTTATTAAACTGAGCTGCGAGCGCTTGGCCGTAGCGGCCAACACCGCCTGATACTCGGCCTGGCGGCGGCCTTGCTCAAGAACCTCCTCTGTGAAATCGGTATCCTCTATGGCGGAGCGCCGGGACTCCATCTCCGCCGCGGCCGCTCCGAGCCTGTCGCGCACGCCGGATAGATATTCAATTTTAGAGCCCAGCCTGACCTGAAGCTCGTCGAGGCGCGCCATATTGGCATCCAGGTCCGCCTGCAGCGAGACAGTATCCGCGCCGCTCAAAACCGCCTTGCGCATGCCGATAAGTGTCTCAAAAATACCGCCGGCGCCGGGTGCAGGTTCGGTCAGGGCGTCTCCGGTACAGCCAGTTTCGGTGCCCTCAGTGGCGGAGACCGCCAGTTCATGCGTGGCGCTGTTACCGGCGTAGGTCACTGTTTGTATCCGGTCAACGCCGTCGCTGTCGGCCCCGCTTGCGGCTGTGAACGGAATTGTTCCGGAATCTGTCCCTGCAAAGATATACTCGTTGCCGTCGCGCGCGTTACACTCCTCCATAGCGCTTTTAATTATCCCCTCAAATTCCGCAGCCAGCGCCGCCCTCATAGCTGGAGAACTGACTCCGGAGGACCTTATCAGGGTTTCCTTTGCCTTCATAAGCTGCTCCGACACATAGGTAACGCGGCTGTCCGCCCGCCCGAGGCGCAGGAGCGCGGCCTCGATATTTGTTTTATACTGCCCCGCTGCGGAGATCTGGTTTTTTACCGCCAGCAAAGACTGCAGTTCACCTGGTGAATCTGAGGGGCGCACAATTCTTTTCTGGGACGCCATGCGCAGCTGGGATTCGGCCAGGCGCGAAAGCGACCTGCTAACATCGTTAAGAATGCTCCTGTCCATCATTTTCTGGGTTACTCTCATTATTTCCTCATTATCTGATTATTGCTAAAAGTTCATCCAGCATCGTATTGGCCACCGAGATAAACTTGGCAGCCGCCGAGTAGGAGGTCTGCAGCTCCAGCAGGCGTGCGGTTTCTTCGTCCAGAGAAACCCCTGACATTGAATCCACCCGTGTGAGCGCGGCGTCCTCGACCAGCACTGCCCTGTCGGCGCTTTTTACAAATTCTTCAGTCTTAATTCCCAGCGCGGCGGCAAGAGAGGACAGAAAATCCGCGGGCGACATGGAATCGATCAGCGGGCCTTTAAGCGCGGCCGCCAGCGCGGCCGCATTGCCTCCGTCACCCTGATATGGAGCTTGCGCTGCCGCCAGCAGTGAGGGATCCGCCGCAATATTCGGATTAACCCGCAACAGGCCGGAGGAGTCAAGATTAAAGAGGTCTTCCCCGCTGGCCCCCCCCGCCAGCGTATAGCCGGCGCGGTGTATGGCATTTAGGCTTCCTGCAGCGCCGGAAGTGAGACTGTCGGATATTTTTTGTATTTCTCCGCGCAGCGCTTCTATCTCTGCCGCACTTGCCTGCATTCCCAGAAGTTTGCCGGAGGAGGGCTCAAGTTCCTGGCCGGTTGTAGCCACCCGGAACTTCAGTTCCATCGATGAGACGCCCTCCATCGCCGAACTGACGGAGGATGCGAGGGAGCCGAACACCAGCACCTGGCCGCCGGAGTTTAACTGCAGGCCGTCCCGCCCCTCATAAACATCAATACTGATGCTTCCGGAGATAAAGTCCACTGCCAGATCGCGCTGGTCCCGCAGAGTATTAGCCGATTGCCCGGAGGCTTCAGCCTCCTGGATCTGATGGTTAAGCGCGGCGACCTCGTTAAGCCGCCCGTTCAGTTCCGTAACAGCGGACGCGGCGTCGCGGCCGAGTCTTACCTGCATGGCGGAATATTCCGCGCCAAGACTGTTAACAGCCAGCGCCACGTTTTTTGCGCCGGCCAGCGCCACTTCCCTCAAACCTCCGTCAGCCGGATTATTCGAGAGGTCCTGCAGAGAATCCCAGAACTTGTTAAGCCTGTCGTAAAGGCTGCCCTCTGTGAGCGGGTTAAGATACTGCTCCGCCTCAAGCATGATGTCGCGCAAATACTCCTCTTTTCTGGCGGCACCGGACGAGGCGCGCGCCCGCGACTGCGCGAAACTGTCGCACAGCCGCCTGATGTTGGTCACGCTTACTCCGCCAGTGACGTTGTCGGAGTTGCCCATGGGCTGCAGCACGGCTTCTCGGCGGACATAACCAGGCGTGGAAACATTCGAAATATTATTACCTATAACTTCCTGCGCGGTTTTAAAACTGCGCAGAGCGTTTAAGCCTATTTCTATGCCGTAAAAATTTGAACTCATCCGGTTTTAACCCCTCGTATTAACCAGCACCCCGCCCGCAGGAGACGCTGCCGCCAGGCCCTTCTCCGAATAAACACTCTTTTCCGCTCCTCCCGCTCTGGCCCTGAGAGAGAAATCGCCGTATGCGGCGCCCTCACGCACGAGCGCATCATTTGACTCTAGTATTTCCCGGAGGTAGCCCAGGCGCGCCTTAAGATGTCCCGTAGAAGGGATGATTACCGCGGCAATGGCCGCCTGCTGGCGTATCTCGTTTAAAAGTCCCCCGCATTTCAACAGCTCTCCATTTATCCCCTCCGGAACCTCGCCGCAAAGGCTCCCCTGCAAGCGCAGGGAAGTCTCTATGAGCTGCTCTACAAGCGTCCCCAGAAGGGGCAATTCAGCGACTGTCATTCTACTCCCAGTATTTTCCTCGCCACAAGCAGCGGATCGGGGTTGTAATTTCCAGCCTCAATGGCTGCTTTCAAGGCCTCCACCTTTTCCGCCCTGGCCGCCTTGCAGTTTTCCGTATCCGGAAACTGCACTTTCAGACTTAGCAGAGAGTTTTCCATGCCGCAGGAAGCTTTCCGCGCTTTCCCAGCGGCATCATTTTTCAGAGTTTCCGAAGTGCGCGCTGCTCCGGACAATTCGCCGGCAAGCCTATTTATATCGATCATAAGTTTATACCTCTTACTTATGTTATCCGCACTTTTTATTCAGACTTTAGCCCTTTTTCCATTATCCAGTCCGCCAGCCCCAACCCCCTGCCTTTTGCCGCCTCCTGGGACAGGGCATCCGCCAGGGAGTCCCCGTAAAGAGATTCTTCTCGGTTACCGGATGGCATAGCCAGTTTCATCATCTCCTTAATGAACACGGCCTCAAATCCCTTAGCCGCTTTAAGCGCGGCCGCGCTGCCGTCGGCCGCTGGTGCGGAAACCGCATCTATTTTCATATTACCTCCAGCTCGGCAGTAAAGACGCCGGCCGAATGCAGTGTTTTTATGACTTCAACCAGCTGACGCGGAGTGGCGCCCAGCGCGTTAAGAGCCTTAACCATCACATCCAGCGTTTCTCCCTGGGCCGCAGCCAGCGCGTCACCGGCGCCGGGAGGCTGGGAAGTTCCCTGGTCCGTCTCTACCGAGATATCTACCCCGCCTGCCGAAACGGCGCATGGCAGCAACCTGGCCTGACCGCCTATCACCACCGCGCCGGTAATTGAATTTATCACGACTCTGGCAGGCAGGTCAGGGCTCACCTCCAGCCCACCCACCCTGGCTATAAACCCGACCACATCCCGCTTAAAATCAGCAGGTATTGTTAGTTTTATGACCGCGGCGTCCTGGGCATCGGCCGAGCCGGCGCCAAACTTTTCCGAAACTACCCGCGCTATTTCCCGCGCTGTCTGGAAATCGGGTCGGTTCAGCAGCAGCCTGGCCACCCCGTCCTTTTCAAAAACACGGATCAGGCTCACCTCCACCTCAGCGCCGCCGGGAATGCGTCCGGCCGAGCGTTTCTTTCCGCCTGTAATAGTTCCTTGTCCGACTGCTGACAGGGCCCCGTCAGGCCCGTAAAGAGGCGTGCGCACTAGCATTCCTCCCTCCAGACTTGAGGCGTCGCCAAGCGAAGAGACGGAAGTATCCACTTTCTGGCCCTGCTGCGGAAAAGCCGGCAGTTCCGCGGTTACCAGTACGCTAGCGACATTGCGGGAGCGCAGTTCACCCGCGCCCACGCTTATACCGAAGCGGGAAAGCATATTGCTTATCGCTTTCTGCGTGGACGGGTCGGCTTTATCGCCCGTACCTGAAAGGCCCACAACGAGGCCGTAGCCTACGACCTGCGTTCCCCGTGCGCCCTCGAGATATGCCACGTCTTTTATCCGGGCCGCCATAATCGGACCGGCCAGCAGGCACAGCGCTGCGGCGTTCAAAATGGTTTTTTTCATCAGAATATCCACCCCAGCAGGAAATTGAACAGCCCGCGCCGCTGCCGTCTGGCCAGCACGCCTTTCCCCGTGTATTTTATATCCGCTTCTGCCAGGTAAAAAGAGAGGACCGTGTTGTCCTGCGTGATATCCTGCGGCCTAACTATGCCTTTGACCTCTATCCTCTGCTCGTCTCTGTTAACTTTTATCAGCTGGACTCCGGAAATGCGCATATTCCCCCCGGGCAGGACTTCTTTCACGGTAGCGCCCACTTTGGCGGTAAAATATGCTGTGCGCTGCGTATTGCCGCCGCCGCTGCTTGAGGTGTTGCCGCGTTCGTCCAGATCATATTCCATAGGCAGGGCAGTGGCGCCTAGCTTGGCTTTAACCGATCCTTTAACAATGGAGGTCCGCGCGGAGGCCGTGTTTGCCGTCTGGCCCGCGCGGCTATCCTCCATTACTATCACCGTCACGATATCACCCACCTGGCGCGGCTTCATATCCCCGGTCAGGTTCAGAAAAGGGCCGGGAACATCCGCGTATGCGGCTGCGGCCGCTAAAAGCAGCAAGAGTATCTTCATTTCCCGGCCTCCTCGAGGAATCCTTCACTTGACCCCGAGACAGTTATCGCGCACACCCGGCCGCTGGCCTGATTGCGGGCATTTATAGTCTCACCTTTAGCGCCGCCCTGCAGAGCCGTGAACCAGACGGACACCTTTACGCGCCCCAAAATACTCTTAACCCTTATTTTGTCTCCAGGACGCACCATCCTCACCGGCCTCAGCATCAGGCGTGTCAAAGTCTCCCCCGCCCTAATGGGCCTCACGGCCTCCGTCCCCGCGAACTCGCCCGGAGCAAGGGAGACCGCGCCCGGCACAGCTGCAACATCCCTCAGCGCCTCCGCCTTTATTTCTTCGCCGGCCCGTATGTGCCGGGCGGCGGCAAACGTTCTCGCCGCCTCCGAGGCGCAGAGAACTCCGCTGCAGAAAAGAGCTACCGAGAAGAGTATTGTTTTTTTCATGATTAAGCCTTCAGCCCGTTGACCGTGCGCAGCATATCGTCTGCCGCCTGCAGGGCTTTTGAATTAGCCTCGAAAGCCCGCTGTGCGGTAAGCATCCGTACCATTTCCTCTACCACCTGAACATTGGACGCTTCCAGAAAGCCCTGGCGCAGCGCCCCCCTGCCGTCGCTTCCCGGATTTCCGGAAACCGCGTCGCCGCAGGCCGCCGTAGCTTCGTACAGGTTTTCACCTATGGCTTTCAGCCCGGCTGGGTTTGCAAAATGCACCGTCTCTATCCTCCCGACCTCGCTGGCCTCACTTTCGCCCGAAAGCACGACCATCACGGCGCCGTCAGGTGAGATCTGTATATCCTGCGCGTTAGAGGGGATGGTAATCGCGGGCTCCATAACATTCCCGCCGGCCGTCGTAAGCCTGCCCTCTCCGTCTATCTGGAAAGAGCCATCACGCGTATACTTAGTGCTGCCGTCGCTGCTCTGCACCTGAAAGAAGCCCTCCCCGTCCACCGCCATATCAAGCGGGTTGCCGGTCTGCGTCAGCGAGCCCTGAAAAAACAGCCGCTGCGTCCCGGAGACTTCCACCCCGAGCCCGATCTGCAAAGATTCCGGCGCCTTGCCGTCCGGGCCGCCGCCCGGAGCTTTCAAGATCTCATACGCGAGGTCTTTAAATTCGGCCCTCACTTTTTTGTAGCCGTTGGTGTTGACGTTTGCCAGATTATTTGAGACCACGTCCATGTTTAACTGCTGCGCCGCCAAACCCGTAGCCGCCGTGTCCAGTGCCCTTATCATTTTTCCTCCTGAGACCGCTCTTATTTCATTGTGGTGATCAGCTTTCCCGTCGCGGCGTCCTGGGTGGTCATGCTTTTCTGCATCCTTTCAAAGGACCGCATGATCTGCATCAGCGACGCCATCTCCTCAACCATCCGCACATTGGAATTTTCCACAAAGCCCTGGCGCACCACCGCCGCGGACTCCGTTCCGGCTTCCGTTCCGGTCAGCAGGCCGCCGCCGCTTTTCTGCAGCGCACCTGGGTTCCCGAATGTGACCACTTTCAGCTTGTCGACCACGCTTCCGCGCTGCAGGACGGATCCGTCGCCGCTTATCACAGTGTCCGCCGCAGGGTCCAGAGTGATGGGTCCGTTTTTCCCCTGCACCACAAGCCCCCCCCCCGCTGCCAGGCGCCCCTGCGAATCCACGCTGAAGTTGCCGGCCCGCGTAAATCCGGTCTTGTCTCCCTCGCCTACCACAAAAAATCCTTCGCCATCAAGCGCCAGGTCGAACGGGTTGTCGGTCTTTACCAGCTCCCCCTGCGAAAGGTCTATGTAGCTTGAGGTTTTCATTACCTCCGCGCTGCCTTCCGCGGGCAGGCCCGCCGCCACCTCGTCCTTTTTGTAGCCCGTAGTTGAGACGTTGGCTATATTCGCCGCCGCTACATCCAGCTTCAGGCTCATCAGCCTCAGCCCTTCCGCGCCCGCACGCAATCCGTCTATCATTTTAGCTCCTCCGAGCATAACGCCAATACAGCCAATACTTCCACAAACGAATATTAACTTATTTCAGTTATACTGTCAATAGTTTTAGTGTCACTGTTTTAGTCAACACAAAGGGGCTCAACCGGCAGCCCCGAATAGCGGATACATATATAAGGAAAGAACCATGATTTCAGGTATATTATTCTCACTCATGGCCATACACGCAGCCGGAGCCGGCGCCTCCCCGCCGGCGGAGCTGCCGCCCGCCATTATTCTGCGCGGGCACCGGGCCGCTGTTTTCTTTCTGGCTTTTCCGAGGCGGGATCTGCTGCTCTCAGCAGCCGCGGACGGGGTCCGGATCTGGAATCCTGAGAGCGGGAAACCCGTTAAAGAGATTCCCGGCCGCGATATTATCTCCGCGGCTTATTCCGACGCCGCCGGGCTGCTGGCCGTAGCGCGTGCCGATAGCTCGATTATAATCTACGCGTCCGGAACCTGGTCCGAAACAGCCGCGTTGCGTGATGCGGACGGTCCGGCCTTGTCCATGTTCTTTTCCCGCGTGAACGGATTACTCGCAGCATCCGGCGGGGACGGGAAGGTTAGATTTTGGGAAAGCACTGACTGGACCCTGCTGCCTGAGCTGGCCGCGCATCCAGGCGCTTTCAGGCTCGCTGGCGATTCAGGCTCCGATAGCCTGCTGGCCACCTACAGTAACCGTGAGCCGCTGTTGCGGCTTTGGGATCTGCGGACTAAAAAACTCCTGTATTGGCTGAAAAGCCCCCATACCCTGAGCGCTTTTTTTGACCCGCCTGGCAAACGCCTGGCTTCAGTCTCAGCCGACCGTACGCTGCGCGTCTGGGAACCAGGCAGGATGGCGGCATCTGCCCGTCTTGAACTGGCGGCCGGGCCTATGGTTGCGGCGGCCTTTTCGTCTTCGGGAGGCTTACTTGCCGCGGCCGGGCTGGACGGCTCCATCGCCATATGGAATTCAGATAGCGGACTCCGCTCCGGAGAGGTGAATGATTCCCGGGCCAGAGCACAAACCGTGGCCTTTTCCCCCTCCGGCGCATATCTTGCCAGCGGCGAAACCGGCGGCGACATCAGGGTCAGACTGTGGACCTGGGAAGTCTGGACCTCCTCTGGCGGCGTACCGGTCAAAAACCGCGGAGGAAAAACAATAGCGCTTCTGCCCGCGGGCATCCGGCTTAACCTATTAAAAGCCGCACCTGGCGCGGAGCATTGGCTGGTGGACGACGGCACCGGACTTTCCGGCTGGGTTTCGGCCGCCGCGCTGAGTGCCGAGAGACCGGACATATTGCCGCCTATTATACGAATATCCTCACAGACCTACTCGGCCGGCGTCCTAAGCGTAAAGGGCGCGGTCTCTGACGATGGCCGCCTGGACTATGTGCGCTTTTCAGGCAAAGCTCTGGACAGGCCGGCAGATCCCGTCCCCTTCCTTCAGAGCGAGTCCTGGCCGTTCGAATTTTCGGTCGAACTCACACCCGATACCGTCCCGACAGTGGAAGCCGGGGATCTCTCCGGAAAAACCAGTTCCCTCACCCTGCATCTTCGCACGGAGGCCGCTGCGCAACCGCCCGCGCCCAGGGCCCAGGCAGTCGGTGACTTCACGGCTGAGAATATACCGCAGGGCAGGGTGAACCCGCGCGGCCTTGCGGTAGTAATAGGAGTAAAGGACTACGCCGACAGGGACATCCCGCGCGCCGATTACGCCCTTGAGGACGCGGCCGCAGTGCGGCGGCACCTTATAAGCGCGCTTGGCTTCGAAGAGGATAAAGTCATACTTCTGGAGAACCCAACTAAGGGGCAGTTGGAAACGCTCTTCGGCGGAGCTGGCGGCGGGCGGCTTAAGAAGCAGATAACGAGAGGGGAAACCGAACTTTTTGTTTATTATTCAGGGCACGGAGCTGCCGATCCGGAGGCGGGAGAGGCATACTTAGTGCCGTCCGACGCGCGCCCAGACTATCTGCGGCTGGGCGGCTTCCCGCTTAAGCAGCTTTACGCCGGCCTGGAAGCTTCCGGCGCGGCGCAAGTGACGGTTGTTATTGAAGCCTGTTTCTCAGGGCTCTCGCACGCGGGCCCTCTGCTGAGCAAAGCCAACCCCCTTATCCTGACTACGCACAGGCCCGAGAGCAAAGGCTTAAATATTTTCTCTTCCTCAGCCGCTGACCAGGTGTCCTCCTGGTATCCGGCAGCGCGGCGCGGCCTCTTTACTTATTATTTCCTTAAAGCGCTCCGGGAAAACTGCTGCGGCGCCGGCCCACTGCGGCTTGAAACTATAAAGGAGATTACAGCGACGGAAGTCCCCGCGGCCGCCATGCGCCTCTACGGCCGAACCCAGACGCCCCTCTTCACCGGTGATCCTCAGGTGACGCTGTCAAAATAACACAGGGACACGGCTGGCTTTCTTACTTATTGGTGTTTTGGTCACTATCCCATTATAAGCGGAAGCCTATACTTCTAATTTATAGCCATAGCCGATTACTGTTACCAGCTTGGCGGCTATGACCGCGCCCAGCTTGCGCCTTAGTTGGGAGATGTGCACTTCTACAGTGTGCGGGTTGTTGTAATTGGCGGTGTCG
Organism: uncultured Elusimicrobiaceae bacterium; assembly: GCA_964587805.1. Classification (GTDB taxonomy): domain Bacteria; phylum Elusimicrobiota; class Elusimicrobia; order Elusimicrobiales; family UBA9959; genus YA12-FULL-51-18. Next base: position 12,837 of record CAZPMW010000015.1, on the reverse strand, counting down.
TAGCCCCAGACATTTTCAAGCAGGAAAACAACGCTTAACACGCGGCCGGCCTTGCTTACCAACAGATCCAGCAGCTCGAATTCCTTCCTGGTCAGCCTCAGAAGTTTACCCTTTACGCTCACCGACCGCCCCTCGCGGTCAAGCTCCAGCCCAAGGCCGGATAACCCCTGCACCACGCTCCTTGCGCGGCTGCTATTCCTGATAGCTGCACGGACCTTCGCCAGCATTACCGGAAGAGAAAAAGGCTTAAGCAGATAATCGTCCGCCCCGCCTTCATAACCAGACAGGATTTCCGACTCCTTTACTCTCTGTCCGGACATGATGAGGAAAGGTATATTGCAAAGGGCAGCATCATTTTTTACTGCGCGGCATAAGGTGGGGCCGTCTAACCCTGGCATGTCGGAGTCGGAGAGGATTAGGTCAGGCTGGGCGGACCTGGCCAGCATCAGCGCATCTGAAGCGTTATCAGACGCTATTGTCGCGAAAGAGTGCCGGTCAAGGTAGCGCCGCAAGACCTGCACCATTTTACGCTCATCATCTACCACCAGAATTTTTTGCGGCATAGGCATTATTCCGGATTAAAACGGATCTTCGTCATTTAATCCGCTCTGAGGCGGCTTTAAGGCCTGGAGACAGTTCAGCCATCAGTTTAGAGAATTTGTTGTTCGAAGAATCCGCCACCGCTTCAGCAAACAGGATTTCCAGCCTTTTGACCGCGTTCTCCCAGCTGAACCTGGCAGCGGTCCGCATTCCCGCTTTCGCAAGCGCAATGCACAGCTCCGGCTCTTCCGCGAGCCGCAGCAGCGCCATTCCCAGCGCCTTTGGGTTTTTCCCGGGCGTGGTCAGCGCGTTTTCACCTTCGCATGTGTAATCCTCTGTACCGATAGCCGTAGTAACAACCGCCGTACCGCTTGCCATAGCCTCCAGGGGCGGCAGGGGGAAGGATTCAAACCAGGATGTGACCAGGCAGACATGGCAGCCCGAGTAAAGGCGGGCAAGCTCGCTGCCAAAAACCTTTCCGTGGAACTCAATATCCAATCCTTCCACCGGGTCGGGGCGGCCTCCGAAAACGACCCATTTCAATCTTCTGCTGCTGCCGGCAGCCGCTATTTTCATGGCGACCACTGCGTCCTTCCAACCCTTGTGAGGCGCGGCGGAATGGCAGCTGATAATGCGAAACTCTCCCGCGCGGTCAAATTTAGCGGCATCATCCGCGGACGGTCTGAATATCTTGGTGTCTATGCCGGGGCATAACAGCTTGCAGGGTCGGCCGGCCAGCTCGCTCACGCGCTTTGCCGTCCAGGTGGAATTAGCCATAAGGCGCAGAGGCAGAAAGTATGTCATGCGGGCCAGTTTTTGCAGACAGGAGTTGTAGGAGAACAGTTCCTCATAGGCCTGTATGTGGTAGAAGGACAGAGTCCTGTCCATCAGGTGGAAAGCGGCGTTGGCTGTGAAATTATGTGTGGCCACGGTAATATCCGAGGGCAACCAGTGCTTCATCAGACCCTCGGTTAACGATGACGTGACCAGCGAGGAAACTGCAAGCGGACCGGAAGTTATGCCAAGCTTGTCGCAGGCCATCTCGTTAATCGCCGCCAGGTCTATATCCGCAAAAAGTTCTCCGGACACATTGTCAAACGTAGGGTCGTTCCTGTGCGAATTTATAAGCGCGGCCATGCCCGGCAGCCATTTGATGCAGCCCCCCGGAGTAGTAAGGAAAACTTCGTGGTCGCGCATGGAGAGCCGCTCCATGAACTGGTAGACGACCTGGCTTCCGCCAGTGAAACCCAGGTCCGGCATTAGATAGCTTATTCGCATAGTTTCCTTCGGCCTGGCTCCCGCGCCAAACTCTGGCTAATTTACTATCCGCTGTCTGACGCCGCATCTTTACCCCGCATTCACCAGGGGCCGCGCCGACCAGCGCTGCGGATCACAGGTCCGGCCGCTTAATTACATCTTTAATGGCCGTAAGCATGTTGTGAATGGTGTAGGGCTTTTGCAAAAATTTAAGCCCCTTCTGCTGTATTGCCGGCCACTCTGACTTTTCATTGATATACCCGCTGTTAAAGATAATCTTCAGCGTGGGTTTAAGAGTGAGCAGTTCCTCAGCCAGCTGCACCCCGGTCTTGTCAGGCAGGACCACATCCGTGAAGACCAGATGGAAATTACCCTTCTCTTTGCGGAAAATTTCCAAGGTCTCTTTCACACTGCCTGCCGCGAACACCGTATAACCGTTTTCCCGCAGCACTCTTCCAACGAATTTTCTGAGCGCCTCTTCGTCTTCCACCAGCAGTATCCTTTCTCCGTTGCCTCCTATCTTGCGCACAACCGCGGGCGCGCCCGACTCTGCGGCAGGCGCGTCCTCTACTGTCATGGCCGGGAGGTAGACCTCAAAAACCGTGCCTGCCTCGGGCTCGCTCTTAACAGTTATCCAGCCGCCGTGCTGCCTGACTATGCCGTGGATTGCCGGCAGCGCCAGCGTGGCTCCGCGCCGCTCTCCGGAACCGGGAAAGTAGGGTTCGAAAATTCTTTCCTGGCTTTCCCTGTCCATTTCCTGGCCCGTTCCACTGACGCTTAGAAGGATAAAGGAACCAGTCGCCGAGCCGGGCACTCCCTTACAATATTCCGCGCCCACATCAGCCGCCCTGGTGCTCACAGTAAGGGTCCCCCCGGTCGGCGTCATATCGCAGATATTCATGGCCAGTCCTATCATGACCTGCTCCATCTGCACCAGGTCCGCTCTAACTGCCGGGAGCCCCTCTGCCAGATCAGAGACGCCCCGGATATCATCGCGCATGATCTGCCGGATCATTGTCTGCATACCGGAGAAGACCGAGTTCAGGTCCAGGAGCTGCGGCTGGAAGGTCTGTTTTTTACTAAACACCAGCAATTGCCGGGTCAGGACCACCGCCCTTTCGGCAGCCTTGTAGATCTCGTTCAGGTCCTCGCGTAAGGGGTCTTCAGCGCCCATGTTGCCCAGCATAAGCGTGCTGTAGCCGAGCACAGAACTAAGCAGATTATGGAAATCATGCGCCAGTCCGCCCGCTAGCCGGCCGACAGCCTCCATTCTTTTCTCGCTGCTAAGCCTGCTCTCGGATCTCTTGGTCTCGGTGATATCTACCAGCAGCCCTGTCACCCGGAGAGGTGTTCCGTCCGGCTTTACTTCCAGCCTCTGTTTATCAAGGAACCAGCGGTATACGCCATCGGCCCTGAGCCAGCGGTATTCACACTCAAAATGCCCTGTGGCCAGCAGCGCGGGCAGCCGCTGTGATATGGTTTTGCGGTCCTCCGGCTGTATCCGGTCAGCCCAAAGCAGCGGGGTCAGCAAAAAGTCTGATTTTTTATGTCCGGTAACCGCCTCTATATCTCCCTCAACACCTGACCACCCACCTTTTTCGTCAGGATCACAAAAATAAACCACGGCCGGGAGATTCGCCGGAACGCTTTTAGCGGAACCTGAAATTGTTCCGCGCGTTAATTTCAGCGCTTCTGATACACCTTCTACGATTTTAGACAAGGGGACTTTAGAGAGATAGCCGGCTACTCGTTGGCCGGCGACTTCCTCCACCTCCTTTTCCCCGATGCCATCCGATATTACCACGCATGGCGTTTTTGAGAAGGTCGCCCCGGCCGTCCGGAGCGCCTCTTCCTTATTCCAGGATTTAAGTTCGTCGTCCAAAACAATCAGATCAGGCGCGGCTAAGGATGACAATTCCTGTAGTTCGGCAGATGTCGAGACCCTGGAGCAGGAAAAGTCCAACCCCGCGGCATTTAACAGAGCCGTTATCTTATCGGTATATTCTGAAGCATCGGTAATTGCTAGAAGATTTAATTTCATTTTTTCCCCCCTAAAGCTTGCGCAGGGGTATCCTGTACTGGTTATCCGCAGAATACTCCCCGGCCTTTGCTCAAGAAGCGCTCATTTTTTTCTCAAGCACTTTTTATGTGACACTGTTCCGCCATTTTCACTGCTACTTTACCCTGGCTACGGCAAAAACGCCCTGTACTGCACCGCGTGAGTCGCGATAAAGGGAAGCGTTGAAGGAAACAGGGATTTTCCGCTTCAGCGCGTCCACAAGGTTTATTTCATATCCGCGCACCTCACCTTGCGAAAAAGTGCGTTCAACACCTTTCTGCGCCAGTTCAGGATTATCAAAGAAATCCCGGAACGGGGCCCCGATCAGCTTTTCCCGGCTCACGCCTGTCAGCCCGGTTGCGGCCTTATTAACATCTGTTATTACCCCGTCCCGGCTGATAGTGACCATCAAGTCCATACAGCACTCTATAAGACCCCTGGCGTAATTTCTGGCATCCTCCAGTTCATGGATCATCTTCCGTCTTTCACGGATATCCCTGGCGGCAGCGAATATCCCTTGAACCACCCCTTCCTCGTCGCGGTAAACTGTCGCGTTAAAAGACACAGGGATTACTTCACCATTGATATCCCGCAGGTCCAGTTCAAAAGCCCGCACACTGTCGTCCCTGAAAGTAATCCCCACTCCCTGCTGCGCCTTTTCCGTATCTACGAACAGGTTCTTAAATAAAGAGCCGGTCAGGCGTGTTCTGCTAAGCCCGGTAATTTTTACGAGCGCTTCATTTACGTCAGTAATCGTACCGTCATGGTCTATTACCATAAGCGCGTCCAGGCTGGCCTCAAGCAGGCCGCGGGCATAGGTGCGCGAATGACTTACATCTGAGAAAACGGCCGCCGAGACAGGACTGACGCAAACAAGGGAACCGTGCACAAGCCCGTCACAGCGATCGCGGAACACCGACCCGTTCAGCAGCACCGGCAGCGTGGTTTCATCCGGAAGCCGCAACCTTTGCGGCGACGCGGTTTCCCTGCCGTGTGAAAGGCAGGCATCCAGACTGGCGGCAACCCGGTCCCGGTTCACAAAGAACGAGGAGAACAGCTTTCCTATCAGCGCAGGCCGGTCCCGTTTAAACAGCGTGGATACGGCTTCGTTGGAATCGGTCACTATGCCGCTCTCATTTACGGTTATAAGCGGAGAGTTTATGCTTCCCAGCAGCCCTGAAGTGTAGTGATGTGCGTAATGCACCTCATCCCTTTTCTCGGCTGACAAAGGCTCGGCCTGCCCGCCGGCGGAGCGCAGCCGCTCGTGCATAATATAGCTCATCAACGAATCCACATTGCCTTTTGAAGGGAATGCCCAGTCTTTTCTTCCCGGCACAAACAGTACTTCATGTATCACGAACGCACCGTCGCTTTCCTGCTTTTCCGCGGAGGCGAGCCCGCCGATACGCTCTACAACCTGGCGGTAATCAACCAGAGCCCCCTTACCGAAACCTGTGCAGTAGGGTTTTATTGTCAGCATAGGTCCGAAGCGGGGACTGTTGTATATCCAGAAGGGGAACCACTTGCAAACCAGGTATCTGTCATCATGCTTGGCGCAGGTGTTGTCCCCGGTCAAAAATGGACAGGGGTCGTAGGTCAGCTGGGCCACCTTGCGTGCATAGCGGCAGCATTCGCCGCAGCGCTGGCACTCAAAGCGGGTTTTGTCAGGGATCACAAAGTGGCTTTTTGTGAGGATGCCGAGCATATCGGAGTCTTCCTCAAAAATTCCAAGGTTTTTAAGACCTTTAGCACGCTGTGTAGCCTCAAGGTTATTGTACGCTTCCAGAGCCGCTCTGGAAGGCCCTGAGCCACTTTCTAGCGCGAATGGAAGTCCCCCTTCAGCCGGGCCCATTTTACGCTCATCTTGGTTTTTTTTATTTTTTTTAGACATTTTCCCCCACCGTCACTAAACCGTTGCCGGCAGCCGGATTGCAAAATCCGTCCGCAAACGCAATGTTATCTATTTATATTATCCGCGTATCAGCAGAAAACCTTAACCCCGGTAAACTGCGACCGGATGTTGGCAGAATATTCCTATGGAACTCGACCGAGAAACATGCCGTATGACAGTGAGAATGCTTTGGCTCTTTCTACCCCATTTCACTACCCCAATGCAGTATTCCACACATCATAATTTCACATTTGGAGCAAGTCTCTTTCTATTTTGTAGAATATGAGGTATCGCGCGGTTAGCTCAGCGGTAGAGCGCCTCTCTTACACAGAGGATGTCACAGGTTCAAATCCTGTACCGCGCACCAGTTTTTATCGAGAGGGGTGGATTTGAACGGTTCAAGTCACGAATAAGCCGCATAGCGGCTTTTTGCGACCCCGGCTCGGCGATTTTGCTCCGTAAGAAATCGCCTCCGCCCTTGCGGAACGCACGCAAAGCATATTATGCTTTGCTCTAGGGGCGTTCCTCACCTGTACCGCGCACCAGTTTTGTTCGAGCGGGGGAAGCGAATCAACCAAGAAGCCAGCAGGCACCTTTTTAATCAGGAGAAAAATACATATGGCCGACGAACAGAGAGACGACCTTCCTTTGGAAGAGATACGGGCGGAAGAGGGCGTGGAGCTTATAACCGAGCCCAAGGCCGAGCCGCATATAGCCGGGCCGTCGCCAGAAGAAATTGAGATGAAATGGTACAAGGAAGTCTATCAGGGCGACAACATGCGCCAGCTCACCGTCAGGGCCGTCATTATGGGCGCCCTGCTCGGCGGCTTCATGTCCCTATCTAATCTATACGTAGGCCTTAAAACCGGCTGGGGACTCGGCGTCAACATCACCGCCTGCATACTCGCCTACTCGCTCTGGAAAACGCTCCGGGCGGCTCTGCCTTTCATTTTCAAAAGCGACCTGAGCATACTTGAAAGCAACTGCATGCAGACCACCGCTTCTTCTGCCGGCTACTCCACCGGCGGCACTATGATCTCCGCCATCTCGGCCTACCTTATAATTACCGGCGTACATATACCATGGATGATACTTGGGCTCTGGACCATCTTTCTCGCCTTCCTAGGCATCTCTATCTCAATACCTCTTAAGCGGCAGATGATCAACATTGAACAGCTTAAATTCCCCTCCGGCATAGCCGCGGCGGAAACGCTGAAAAGCCTGCACTCCGCCGGTACCGAAGCGGCGCAGAAAGCCAGAGCTCTCGGTCTGGCCGGACTTTTCGGCGCCTGCACGGCCTGGATGCGCGACGCCGGCCTGAAAGCCTCCTGGTTCGGCAGCCCTTCCTGGATGAAAGAAAAAATAGTCATCCCCGCGCAACTGCCGTTCCCGGGAAGCATCAACGGTTTTACAATGGACAAATGGACAATGTCATTTGAAATGAGCGCCATCATGATAGCCGCCGGCGGCATCATAGGCTGGAAGGTAGGCTGGTCGCTGCTGCTTGGCGCCACCGTCAACTACGCCGTACTCGCGCCGTGGGCCGCGAGCGTCGGGGCCATCGACACGACGAAGCTCGGCTACCGGGCCATAGTGCAGTGGAGCACCTGGGCCGGAGCGTCCCTGATGGTGACTTCGGGTCTTTTCATGTTCGCTTTGCAGTGGAAAACCGCGCTCAGGGCGTTCAGCGGCATAAGCAATATCTTCTACAAACGCGCGGACACGAAAGCCGATCCGCTCGCGCACATTGAAGTTCCGGGGTCATGGTTTATCGTCGGGATTTCTTTATCAGGGCTGGGCTGCATAATGATCCTGCACTACGCTTTCCAGACGAGCTTCTGGATGGGCATAGTAGCCGTGGCGCTGACCTTCCTGCTCGCCATCGTGGCGGCGCGCGCGACCGGCGAATCGGACATAACCCCGGTAGGCGCAATGGGCAAGGTAACCCAGCTCACCTTCGGCATACTTGCGCCGTCCAATATGACCACAAATCTGATGACTGCGGCCGTTACCGCCGGAGCGGCTACTTCCACGGCCGATCTGCTTACCGTTCTTAAGAGCGGTTACCTGCTCGGAGCCAATCCGCGCCGGCAGTTCCTGGCCATGTTCTTCGGGGTATTTGCCGGAACTTTGGTGGTGGTTCCAGCATTCTATATCCTCGTTCCCACGGCGGCCTCGCTCGGAACTGACCAGTGGCCGGCGCCTTCGGCCCAGGTCTGGGCGGCTGTAGCGCGCCTGCTGTCCAATGGCATTCATTCTCTGCACCCCACGGCAAAAATGGGGTTACTTGTTGGCGGGTTGGTAGGACTGGCACTGCCGATACTGGAACTGATCTTCCCCAAGCGCCGTAAATACATACCCTCGGCGATGGGCATAGGTCTGGCCATGGTCATCCCGTTCTGGAATTCCTTCTCGATGTTCCTGGGCGGACTAATAGCCATGCTGATGGAAAAAAACATCAAAGCGACGGCGGAGAAATATCTGGTTCCTGTCTGTTCCGGTATCATCGCCGGCGAATCCATAATCGGCAATGTGATAGCGCTGCTGATGTCTGCCGGGATATTAAAATAAAGCGTATCGCTACATCCCGATATCCTCATACCACAGCTCCGGCTTCGCCGCGATGAAGCCGGACATCAGGGCTCGGCATTCCGGCAGGTCCAAATTTATCAGCTTGACGAATTTCCGCGAGTACGCCTCCGGGCCTTTGAAGGTCCGGTTCTCCCCGATCACCACCACCGGTATTTTATAAAGCAGAATCGCGCCCGTGCACATTGGGCAGGGCGATAGCGTTGAGTAGATGACGCAATCGGCGTAATCCGACGCTTTCAGGCGGCCGGCGTTCTCAAGGCAGTCCATTTCCGCGTGCAGTATGGCCGACCGCTTCTGTACTCGCCGGTTATGCCCGCGGCCAATTATCTTCCCCCCTCGTACCAGAACTGAACCGATAGGAATGCCGCCCTCCTTAAGCCCTTTGCGGGCCTCCTTGACGGCTTCCTTCATGAATTTCAGATGACTGGCCGCTTTCATAAGAACACGCTCCTGTTTCAGAATTCCACGGCAGGGAATATTTTTGATACCATTACAGTCATAGGATATAAAACTTATGACCGTAAAAACCGAAGCTTCGTGTAAAGCCGCCCGCTGCGCTCCGCGCTCCGTAACCGTCGTCCATCTGACCACGGGTGATTTTACTAACGCCCGGCTTCACGGTTTCCGAAAGGCGGAACTGCCTGAGGGAGCGCTGGCGGCCGGCGGACGGAGGCCCGTTACAGCCGTCCTGATCTCAGCTCCACTTAAAGCCGCCATACCGTTCAATCAGCTCCTTGGCGGAGCCAATGCCGCACTGGGACCAAAAGACAGCCTGGAACTGGCGGTGCAGGTGAAGTATGAAGCGGGCTGGAGCCGGTGGTTCCAATTCGGCGGCTTCGGTCCGGCCGGAAAAGCGGCCAGCGTAAGGGGGCATGAAAACGCTTTCGGCAGGATGGACACCGACACCCTGACGCTTACGAAAAAAGCCGGCTGGCTGCGCTACCGGGTTACAATTAACGCCGCTGCCGGTTCCAGAGCGATCCTGCGCCTGGTTTCCGTTACCTGCACAGATACCGAGGCTGCCTATAACAGCGAGCTGGCTGTCCGTAAACCTGATTGCTTCAAGCCGGCGCTGCTGAAAGTGCCAGGAATTTCCCAGATGGTACAGCGGACGCCGCACGCGAAGAACATCTGCAGCCCGACCTCCGTCGCCATGATACTGAGATATTTCGGCCTGAAGGCCGGTGCGCTGCCTACGGCCGCCGCGGTTTTCGATCACGCTGGCAACATCTACGGCAACTGGACGCTGAACACGATGTACGCCGGAAGCAGAGGCCTTTATGCCTGGCCGGCGCGCTTTGATTCTCTTGAAGAGGCGCGCCAATACCTGGCAGCCGGCATTCCGCTGGCGGTCAGCCTGACTTTCGGACCGGGCAAACTGAAAAAGTCACCGCTCAAACAAACCAGGGGACACCTGATGGTCCTGAAGGGCTTTGACGCGCGGGGCAGGGCGCTGGTCAATGACCCGGCCGCACCTGATGAAAGAACGGTGGAGCGCGCCTATGACCGGAAGGAATTCGCCCGGGCCTGGCTTAAGAATAAATACGGCACGGCTTACGTGATAGCCCCGCTGGCGCTTATCCCCCTCACCGCCCGGGCGCCGCTAGCCGAGCTTTTTTCCAGGCCTCCGGGGCCCGCAAAGAAGGACAAGACCCGTCATATCGAGAGCCAGCTCCTGCCGCTCGAACACATAAACTTCGGCGCAGCGCGTGGTGCCTGGCTGAAGGTTACTGCCCGAGAGCAGCCGCGCAAAGAAAAGCGTGAAGACAAGGACTTCAAACCCTATTCCGGCTGGATAGAGTCCAGGTCGGCCTCCTTCCACCTCCTCCTGGAGCCTGACGCCGTGGTCAGAGTAAAGAAAGCGCCGCTTGAAGACGGCCCCGTTTCCGAGCTTTCCATTGGAGCGCGCGTCAGGATACTCTGGCGCGAGAAGAAGTCTTCGGTAAGGGTACTGCTGCCCGGCGGTACCACCGCGCTGATCAGTGAAAAATACCTCAATTTGTTGCCGGTAAGAATAAAAGGGATGGAGCTGCGCAAAAAAATACTGGAAACGGCCCGGCAATTCCTGGGAGATAAATATTACTGGGGCGGGCGCTCCGGTTACGGCACGGATTGCTCCGGACTGGTAAACCTCGCCTACCGGGTCTGGGGCATTGACCTTCCCCGCAACGCCTCCGACCAATGCGTTTGCGGAAGGGCCGCGACCGGCCGCCTGAAACCGGCTGACCTCATTTTCTCCACTTCAAGAAAAGACCTGACCAAGGTAAACCACGTAATGCTCTATTCCGGAGGAGAAAGACTGCTTGAAGCCACGCAGGACTCCTGGTCTGTCCGTGAAGTGACCTTCAGGCACAAATTCGGCCTGGACCTGGCGAAGATCAGGAACGGCAGCGTCGTTAACGGCAGGACTATTTTTTTCAGGACGGTGATAGAATCATGAAAATAACCGATAAAATTAAAAGCATCTTCCCGTCAGAGTCTGACATTCCGGAGGTGGCGCGCATCGCCCCCCTGGAACAGAAGGATTACCTGCTTGACGGCAGGCTGAAGATCTGGGAAGGGCCGTCGCACAAGGTTTTCTCCCCGGTCAGCGTGCTGGGCGCGAACGGCCCTGAGCGGGTATATCTGGGTTCATACCCGCTGCTGACAGAAAACGAGGCGCTCCAGGCTCTGGCAGCGGCGGCAGACGCCTATGACGACGGAAAAGGGCCGTGGCCGACCTCCTCAGTGGAAACGCGCATCTCCGCCGTCGAGAATTTCGTGCGCAGGATGAAGGAAAATCGCGCCATGACGGTAAAGATGCTTATGTGGGAGATAGGCAAATCCGCTGAAGACTCGGAGAAGGAATTCGACCGCACGGTGGATTATATCGTGGACACAATAACCGCCCTGAAGGACCTGGACCGCGCTTCCTCGCGCCTCTGCACGAACCAGGGAGTGATAGCGCAGATCAAAAGGGCGCCGCTGGGAGCGGTGCTCTGCATGGGGCCTTATAATTACCCCCTGAACGAAACTTTCACTACTTTGATACCGGCTCTGATCATGGGCAACACCGTCGTTTTCAAACCTCCGAAATACGGGGTGCTTCTTCACCGCCCGCTGCTGGAGGCCTTCCGTGATTCATTTCCGAAAGGCGTGGTGAACACGCTTTATGGAGAGGGGCGCAAGATCATAGGCCCGCTCATGAAGACCGGCAGGGTGGATGTACTGGCTTTTATCGGCTCCAGCAAAGTAGCGGACATACTGAAGCAGCAGCATCCAAAACCGCACCGCCTGCGCTGCGTGCTGGGCCTGGACGCAAAAAATGCCGGGATTATCCTGCCCGGGGCCGACATAGACCTGGCGGTAAAAGAATCGCTGGCCGGCGCGCTCTCCTACAACGGCCAGCGCTGCACGGCCCTGAAGATACTGTTCGTCCATAGGTCCATCGTAAGCGGGTTCCTTGAAAGGCTGGCAGCGGAAGTGGACCGAATAAAAATCGGCATGCCCTGGGAGCCGGGAGTAAAAATAACCCCGCTGCCGGAAGATGAAAAGATCCTTTATCTTGCGGCTGTTATAGCCGACGCCGAAAAGCACGGCGCCAAGGTGATAAACGAAGGCGGCGGGCTTACCAACGGTAATTTTGTCTACCCTGCGGTCATGTATCCGGTTAACGACCGCATGCGGCTCTGGAGCGAGGAGCAGTTCGGCCCGGTAGTGCCAGTGGTGCCGTTCGACGACATCAGCGAACCGTTAAAATACGTGGTGGATTCCAACTTCGGTCAGCAAGTGAGCGTTTTCGGCTCAGACGCGGATATGATCGGCCCCCTGCTGGACACGCTGGTAAACCAGGTGTGCCGCGTGAACATAAACAGCCAGTGCCAGCGCGGCCCCGACGCTTTGCCGTTCACCGGCCGCAAGGATTCGGCTGAAGGCACCCTGTCCGTCTCTGACGCGCTGCGCGTTTTTTCCATACGGACGCTTGTCGCCGCGAAGGATTCCGAGGCGAACAAAGAACTGCTGAGGGATATCATGCACGGCCGAAAGTCTAAATTCCTAAGCACTGACTTCATACTATAATTGATGAAAAGCGGGAAGAGCGCAAAAATAGTTTCGGCATTAAAAAAGAGGTATCCGAAAGCGGAGTGCTCGCTTGACCACCGGGACCCCTTCGA
>CAZPMW010000015.1:0-334 GCA_964587805.1 uncultured Elusimicrobiaceae bacterium | reverse complement strand
TGATTGCGACTATCCTCTCCGCGCAATGCACCGACGCGCGCGTTAACAAAGTCACTCCTGCCCTCTTCAAAAAATACCCCGGGCCCGCGGAGATGGGCGCCGCCCCGATTGAAGATCTGGAGGCCGAGATCCACTCCACCGGCTTCTACCGTTCCAAAGCGCTCTCTCTGAAGGAAACCTCAAAAGCCCTGTCGGACAATTTCGGCGGAAAGGTGCCGGCCGACATGGAAAAATTGAGGACACTGCGCGGAGTGGCGAGGAAAACCGCCAACGTGGTGCTGGGCTCGGCTTTCGGCATAGCCGCGGGCGTGGTTGTTGATACGCACGTTAAAAG
>CAZPMW010000014.1:31350-31950 GCA_964587805.1 uncultured Elusimicrobiaceae bacterium | reverse complement strand
GCGCTCATCGAGCTGAGCTGCCATCGCTTCTTTCTGCCCGGTCAGGTCGGTAAGCACGCCCAGGGCGCCGTCAAAGCCCCCGGCGGCGTCATAAAGCGGGTTGATGATTATGCGCGTCAATATTTTACCGCCATCCTTGCGGACGAACAGGAATTCATACGACTCTTTAATGCCCCCCTGTAGGCGGTACTCCAGCTCATTTGAACGGGCAGCCCAATCGGTGTCGCCGAACTCGTGCCAGCTCCGGCCGGTCATCTCTTCCTTCGTATAGCCAGACATCTGTTCCAGTGCCGGGTTTATATAAATGGTCAGGAATTTTTTATCCAGCAGGCAAAGGCAATCCGGAGCCAGCTCTACAAGCTTGCGATAAATATCGGCCGTTCCCGGCCCACTGATCTTATCGGTATCCATCTCAGCCCCCCCGGCTGGTTAATGATTTGTTGCGTTCGGTACTTAAATCACGCTCCCCTGCCCTATGCTGACAGCCTAACACTTATCTCTTAGCCCCCCCCCCCCCTTTTCGGGAAAAAGGAAGGGCCAATGCATCCTGGCGCCTTTGTCGGGGCAGGCCTCTACCGTGGCTGAGATTTGGCAGGCCGC